>DASSUA010000273.1:0-8367 GCA_035707525.1 Pseudonocardiaceae bacterium | reverse complement strand
CGGGCCGTGGTAGCGGCCGGTGCGCAGGATCTGCTCGGTCTCCTCGGCGAGGCGAACCCGGTGCTGCCTGTTGCTCATGCCCGCCAGCCTGCCCCATCGCCCCAAACGCGGCGTGGGCGTCGCCCGCCCTCCGCCCACTTGGGGAGCTTCAGTTCCACATCTGGAACTGAAGCTCCCCAAGTGCGGCTTGATGGGCTGGGCGGGGCTGGGGGCGTTGGTTAGTGCACGAGTTCGGCGAGCGTGGGGCGGGGTTCGGGCCGTGCCGGGCGCCGGGACAGCTTGGACGGCCACCAGTTGGCCCGCCCGAGCAGCGTCATGATCGCCGGCAGCACGACCACCCGGATGACGAACGCGTCCAGCAGGATGGCGACCGCGAGCCCGACCCCCATCTGCTTCATCTCCACCATGCGCAGCACGCCGAAGATCGCGAACACCGCGATCATCACGGTGGCGGCGCTGGTGACCACTCCGGCCGAGCGGACGATCCCGGCCTCGACGGCGTCGCGGGTCGGCAGGCCCCGCCTGGCCGCCTCGCGGATCCGGCTGACGACGAACACGTGATAGTCCATCGACAGCCCGAACAGCACCGCGAACAGGAACGCGGGGATCCACGACACGATCGCCCCGGTGGCCGTGAAGTCGAGCAGGCCTTGCGCCCACGTGCCCTGGAAAACCAGAGTGAGCAGCCCGAACGCGGCCAGGGTCGACAGCAGGTTGATCGCGACCGCGGTGAGCGCCACGACCACCGAGCGGAACGTCACCGCCATCATCGCGAACGTCAGCAGCAGCACGAACCCGATGACCAGCGGCAGCCGCCGCTCGAGGTTCGCGGTGCTGTCCAGGTTGTCGGCGACCTCGCCGGTGACCCAGAAGGAGGCGCCGGCGACCGGGCCGACGGTCTGCGGCAGCAGCCGCGAGCGCAGCTCTCCCACCGCCTGCTCGGCCTGCGCCGAGGTGTACGGGAACGGCGTGTCGAGGCTGACGGCGTGCACGGTGCCGTCGGCCGAGGCGCGCACCCGTCCCGGCTGCGCGCCGCCGAACAGGGCCTCGCCGCGGGCCGTGGCCAGCAGTTCGCCCAGGGACGAGGACACCTCGCCGGCCCGCTCGGCCGGGGCCCGCACGACGACCTGGTGCTGGCTGCGCTCGCTCGGGAACGCCGCGGTCATGCGGTCGTAGGCCTGCATGACCGGCATCGAGCGCGGCATCGACTCGGCCGAGGAGTTCTGCAGCTTCATGTCCAGCGCCGGCAGGGCCAGCGCGCCGAGCGCGGCGACCGCGACCACGAGGGTGATCACCGGGTGGCGCAGGGCCGGGCGCAGCAGCACCGGCCACACCCGGGGCGTCCCCGGCCGGTTGGTCAGCCGCCACAGCAGCGGCACGCGCGGCCGGTCCACCGCCCGGCCGAGCTTGACCAGCAGCGCGGGCAGCACGGTCAGCGAACCCAGGACCGCGACGGCGACGACGATGACCGCCCCGGTGGCCAGCGAGGAGAACACCACGTAACCGGCCACGTAAAGCCCGGACATGGCGACGATCACGGCGAGGCCGGACACGACGACCGACCGCCCGGACGTGGCGGCCGCCACCTCGATCGCGTCGACGGTGCCCAACCCCCTGGCGCGTTCCTCGCGCTCGCGCTTGAGATAGAACAGCGAGTAGTCGACGCCGACCGCCATGCCCATCAACGCGATCATGTTGGCGGTCGAGCCGATGTCGGGCACGACGTGCGAGGCCAGGGCGGACAACCCGATCGCCGCGGCGACGGCGGACAGCCCGAGCAGCACCGGCACCCCGGCGGCGACGATCGCGCCGAACGCCACGAGCAGGATCACCAGCGTCACCGGCAGGCTGATCTGCGACGACTTGGCGATGTCCTCGCCGACCAGGGTCCAGACGCCGCTCTCGATAGAAGCCGCGCCGACCTGCTCGACCCGCAGCCCCGGGTGGTCCGCCTGCACCGCCGCGGTCGCCGCCAGCAGCGGCTCGACCCGGTCGACGGCGCTGAGCGCGTCGCCCCGCATGGTGACCGGGACCAGCAGCAGGCTCCCGTCCGGCGCGGGCACCGGCTCGCCGACCGCCTCGACCTCCGGCAGCGCCCGCATCGCGGCGGCGACCTCACCCGCCGCCGCGCTCGCCTGCGCCGAGTCCAGTGCCCCGGAGCGGGCGCTGATCAGCACGCTCTCCTCGGCCGGCGCGGTGAGCCCGGCCTCGTCGAGCAGTTGCAGCGCCCGGCCGGACTCCCCGACGCCGTAGTCGACCGGCGTGGCCTTGTTGGTCTGCACGGCGCCGCCGACGGCAACGCACACCGCCACGAACACCACCCACGCCGCGATCGCCCGCCAGGGGTGGGTGGCGCTCCACCTGGCGATCCGCACCGTCCCTGACTGCCTGTTCACCCTTCTCGCCTCCGGCCTGCCCGCTCGGATCGTTGACAAGTCGATGCTTTCGGGGGCCGGCGCGGTGAACACTGGTCGCAGGACCCGCGTCGGGGTGGACTCAGCACCACTGATTCGCCTCGACGAGGGTGCACACAGTGGGTGCACACAATGGGTGCACACAATGGGTTCACGCAGTGGGTTCACGCAATGGCCGCCGGCACCGGCCGAGAAGGAGCGAGCATGCCGGATCCCAGCCGCGCGCAGAGCGTTCCGGAGCGCCTCAAGCAGTTCGGCATCGCCTTCGCGCTGCTCGCCATGTGTGCGCCCGGCGTTGCGTTCGCGGCGGTGACCGTGGTTTCCCTGGCCCTGGTGTGGGCCTGGGTGGCGATCCCGGTGCTGCTGGCGATGGCGGTGACGATCAGGGCGTGGGCCAACGCCCACCGCGCACTGGCCGGGCACCTGCTCGGCGTGCGGATCGACGAGCCCTACCTGCCGGTGCCGCGGGGCAGCTGGTTCGACCAGCTGCGCGGGCTGGCCAGGGACCCCGCCCGCTGGCGCGACCTGGCGTGGCTGTTCGTCAACGGCACCTGCGGGTTCGCCCTGCTGGCGGCGGCCGTGGTGCCGCTGCTGGCCGGGCTCTGGCACTTCGTCTTCCCGCTGCTGTGGTCACTCGCGCCCGGCGTGTTCAGCGGGTACCTCCCGTTCGTCACGATCGACGGCCCGGTCGAGGCGTTCGCGTACTCCTACCCCCTCGGCGCGGCCTGCCTGGCGCTGTGGTGGCGGCTGGCGCCGACCCTGCTGCGGGCCAACGCCCGGCTCACCTGGATCCTGCTGCGGCCCACCGAACGGTCGGTTCTGGCCAAGCGGGTGCGCCAGCTCGCCGAGTCGCGCGCGGAGACCGTCGACACCCAGGCCGCCGAGCTGCGCCGGATCGAGCGCGACCTGCACGACGGCGCCCAGGCGCGGCTCGTCGCCCTCGGCATGAGCCTGGGCCTGGCCGACGAGGCCGTCGAGCGCGACCCGGCCGCGGCCAGGGAACTGCTCGCCGAGGCCCGGCAGGCGACCAGCCAGGCCCTCGCCGAGCTGCGCGACCTCGTGCGCGGCATCCACCCGCCGGTGCTCGCCGACCGCGGGCTGCCGGGCGCCGTGCAGTCGCTCGCGCTCGCCTGCCCGCTGCCGGTCGACGTCGAGATCGACATCGACGGGCGGCTGCCCGCCCCCGTCGAGTCCGCCGCCTACTTCGCGATCGCCGAGTCCATCACCAACGTCGTCAAGCACAGCGGCGCCAGCCGGGCCTGGGTGCGGCTACGGCACGCGGACCGGCTGCTCACCATCCAGGTCGGCGACGACGGCCACGGCGGAGCCGACCAGTCCGGCGGCACCGGCCTGCGCGGGATCGAGCGGCGGCTGGCAGCATTCGACGGCGTGCTCGCCGTCAGCAGCCCGGCTGGCGGCCCGACCGTGGTCACCATGGAGCTGCCTTGCGAGTCGTCATCGCCGAGGATCTCGCCCTCCTCCGGGACGGCCTGATCCGGCTGCTGACGGCGCACGACTTCCAGGTCGTCGAGGCGGTCGACAACGGTCCGTCGCTGCTTCGCGCGCTCGTCACGCACCGGCCCGACGTGGCCGTCGTCGACGTCCGGTTGCCGCCGACGTTCACCGACGAGGGGCTGCGCGCGGCGATCGAGGCCCGCGCCACCGTCCCGGGCCTGCCGGTGCTCGTGCTGTCGCAGTACGTCGAGCAGCTCTACGCCCGTGAGCTGCTCTCCGACCGGGCCGGCGGCGTCGGCTACCTGCTCAAGGACCGGGTCTCCGACATCGGCCAGTTCGTGGACGCCGTCCGCCGGGTCGCGGCGGGCGGCACCGCCATGGACCCCGAGGTGATCTCCCAGCTGCTGGCGCGCCAGTCCCGCAACGAACCGCTCGCCGCGCTCACCCCGCGCGAGCGGGAGGTACTCGGTCTGATGGCCGAGGGCCGCTCGAACGCCGCGATCGCCGGCCGCCTGTTCGTCACCGAGAAGGCCGTCAGCAAGCACACCAACAGCATCTTCGCCAAGCTCGGCCTGCCGCCGTCCGAGGACGACAACCGCCGCGTGCTCGCCGTCCTCGCCTACCTCAACGCCTGACCTGCCTGGCACTTGGGGAGCTTCAGTTGCACAACCGCAACTGAAGCTCCCCAAGTGCCCTGAGCAGGGTTAGCAGGTGGCGCCTGCGCACAGCTGCAACTCGTGCAGCTTGGCGGCCAGCGCCGCGCGGACGGTGGCGTAGGCCGGGTCGTTGTGCCGCGACACCAGCTGGTACGGATCGAGTTGCTGATCGTAGAGCTCACGCTCGCCGGTGGAGTGCTCCACGTAGGCCCAGCGCCCGCCACGCACGGCGGCGTACCACTGGTTGCCGGACGGCTTCGGGCCGGTTTCGATCAGCAGCTGCCGCCCGGCCACCGAGCCCGGGTCCTGCGCGATGGGGATCAGCGACCGGCCGTCGATCGTGATGCCGGGTACCGCGTCGGCGGCGTCGAGGATGGTCGCGGCGAGGTCGACGTTGGAGACGAAGGCGGCGTTGGTGGCACCGGCCGGGACGCCGGGACCGCGGACGATGAGCGGCACGCGGCTGGACTCCTCGTAGGCGTACACCTTGCCGCGGGGGATCCGGTGCTCACCCTGCAGCCAGCCGTTGTCCGAGGTGAAGATGATCAGCGTGTTGGCCAGCTCGCCGTGCTGGGCGAGCCGCCCGACGATCGCGGCGACCGCGTCGTCGACAGCCTGCAGGGCCTCCAGGCGCGACCGGTAGTCCTTGGTGATCCGGGCGATCTCGGCGGCGCTCAGCCGCGGCAGCGCCTGGACCTGGGCGGGCTTGTCGGAGACGTCGGCCTCGTCGAACGACGGCGGGCGCGGCAACGGCGCGTCGCCGAACATGCCGCGGTGCCTCGGCGCCGGGCGGGGGTTGCGGTTGCCGTTGGTCGACGCCCAGCCGGCCTCGGCGTGCGGCGCCAGCGGCGCGAACGACAACAGGAACGGCTGGGTGCCGGGCGCCTTGCTGTCGATGTAGTTGGTGGCGAGCGCGGAGAGCACGTCGGTCTGGTACAGCGCGGGGTCCTCGACGTCCTGCTGGCCGTAGGTGCGGGTGGTGCCGTTGTGGTTGATCGTGTAGCCCCACATCCGGTAGGTCGTCGGGTCTACCAGCCCGTGCCAGTCGCGCCAGCCCGGCGGCACCTCGGTCGGGTTCTGCGTGCCGTAGCCGTTGAGGTACTTGCCGATGTGCGCGGTCTGGTAGCCGGCCCGGGACAGCCACACCGGCACCGTCTCGTTGCCGCGCAGCTTGGCGTACCCGCCATCGGGCGGCGAGTTGCCGAGCACCCCGTGATTGTGCGGGTACTGCCCGGTCAGGTAGGTGGCGCGGGACGGGCAGCACAGCGGGTATGACACAAAATTGTTCGAGAACGTCGTGCCGGCGCTGGCCAGCAGCTGCTGGGTCCTGGGCAGCACCGATAGCGACGAGACATTCTGGTCGTCGGTCATTATCACCACGACATTGGGCGGCACGGCGGCCGTGCCCGGTCCAGCAGCGATGGCGCCCGGGACGCCAAAGGCGCTGGTCAGAAGCCCCGCGACGAGCGCAAAGGCGATCTTTCGTGGCAAGAGTGCCTCCTGTTCCTACCGAAAAGCGGATGCGCCGAAACCTGGCCGTTGGCAAGGCCACCGGGCAAGGATGCCAGCAAACCATTCAGGAACCGTTCAGCCGGCAATTTCGGGCACCGATCGCGAGCCGCCGACGAACGTGCTGGTCGGGGCCGGCGCGCTAGCTCAGTTGGTCCGCTAGCCAGCGCCGCACGGCGGGATCGTCGGTGTGGTACCAGGCCGGCACGGTGGCGAACGCACAGCCGCGGCGGCGCTTGGCCTCGCCGGTGCCGTAGCCGAAGCAGATCTGCCCGATGCCCCTGGCGGCGGCCCGCTCGACGGGGGTGTTGAACATCAGCTCGAAGTACACGTCGCGGTCCTCGCGCGGGTCCAGCCGGGCGACCGCGAACGCGTGCCATTGCCGGTCGTCGTCGACGAAGAGCGAGAACCCGCGAAGGCGCGAGTCGCGGTGGGCGCCGAACACCGTCACCCGGTCCGCGAACGTGGCGAGCAGCGGTTCCAGCCAGGCGCGCTCCTCGGCCGGGTCGGGCGCCTTGCCGTGCTGCCCGAGGTGCGCGCAGCGCAGCTCGACGAGCGTGTCCAGGTCGGCCAGCGGGCGCTCGAGCTCGGCCACGCGCACGCCGCGGGCGTCCAGCCGGCCACGCAGCCGGCGCAGGTTGTTGCGCTGCTGGGTCGACCACGACGCGAACACCTGCTCCGCCGTGCGGCCGCCGATCGGCAGGTCCGCCCGGACCGCCACGGGCAGCGCCCGGTAGCCGGCCAGCGGTGCGGCGCACGCGAAGGTGCCGTGCTCCGGCTGCACGAAGCCGACGACGACCGTCCGCACCTGGTGCGCCCGCGCCCAGCCGGCGAGCCCGGCCAGCAGCGAGGCGACCAGCTCGGGATCGTCGGCGGCGCCGACCGGGTAGGCGTCGAGCCCCGGATACGCGCACAGCAGGGCCGGGAACCAGTGCTGCGGCCCGGGGGCGCCGGCGGCGTCGAACGGCACGCGGTCGTGGTACGGGGTCTGCTCGAAGAGCCACCGGTACGGGTTCATCGACTTGCGGGTACCGGCGTCGACGACCGTGCCCCGGATGGCGATCTCGGGTTCGGTGCCGCGGCCGGCGCCGAACCACCACGGCGCCGGTTCCCCCCGCGACCGCGCGAACAGGTCGATCCAGCGTTGGTCGCTGAACAGCGTCTGGCGCCCGCTCAGCCGCGCCCACCACGGCGGCGCGACACGTTGGGACGAGGCAGTGAACATCCGCGGCTTTCGGGGGTCGCCGTTGGTCCGATCGAGGGTTTTGCAGGGCAGGTCGGGCTTCACCTTGCGCCCCCTCGTTGAACATTCTTACGCTCGATGGCACCCGTATGCCCATCTGATCAGAAGGGGGCACCGCGCATGGCGCAGGGCACCATCAAGAAGTCCACCACCGTGGCACCCGTAATGTTGACGCCCACCCTCGTGGAGAAAATGCTGGCCAAGCGACAGACCGTGCAGGTGATCAAGTTCCGGACCACTTGCACCGACTGCCTCCCGAACTACTGATCGACTCCGGACCGGCGCCGAGCGGCATGTGGAGCCGCTCGGCGCCCGGCCATAACGTCGCACCCGCCGGGAGCACTCGTGGACCTCACCGCTGATGCTTTGACGCGCGTTCTTGCGGTCTGTTGCGGTGAAGAACCGGAGGCCCCGGTCGAGGCATTACTCCTTTTGCACAGACATCAACCCTCATTTGGACCAACGCTTTACGCAGCGTGGCGCCACGAGGGCGTCGCACTGAATCCGGCGATGGCCTACGAGCTCGACACCCAGCTGGAACGCCTGCGGCGCTACCGGGCGCTGGCCGCCGACCTGGAACGGCGGGTCCCCGGCATCGTGCCGGTCAAGGGACTCGAGGTCGCCGCGCGCTACCCGGCCGGCCTGACCCGCTACATGAACGACCTGGACTACGTGGCCGGCGAGCCCGCGCTGTGGCGGCTGGTCCACGAGCTGACCGCGGACGGCTGGGACCTGGACACCGCCACGTTCGTCAACATCGACGGTCGCCTGCGGGTGCTGGCGAGCCTGCGCCAGCCGCACCCGGACCCGTTCACGCTGCCGTACGGGGTGGAGGTCGCGAACTTCGTCGCGCTCGGCGATCTCGCCGGCGTCCCGCCGCTCGTGGAGCTGCCACCACGGTGGCGCGACCCGGCGGTCAAGAACCTGCTGATGCTGCTGTTCGAGCGCTTCGAGCAGCCGTACCGCGCGCGTGACCTGGTCGACGCCGCGCTGCTGCTCGCGGCCGTCGAGGACGTCGAGGCGCTGCACCTGGAGATCGCGCGGCTGCGGCTGTGGCCCGAGTACGCAGAACTGGCCGCGCTGCTGGAAC
>DASSUA010000272.1:0-2089 GCA_035707525.1 Pseudonocardiaceae bacterium | reverse complement strand
GGGCAGCGCGATGGGCCTGCCCGGTGGCCGCCGGAAGGCGACCAAGTCGCCGAAGAACAAGCGCAAGGGTACGAAGGGCGGGGCTGGCCGGCCAGCCGGCTTCCCGGCCGGTGTTCCGCAGCTGCCACCGGGGCTGGACCCGAGCGCGCTGACCGGCGGGGTCCCCGGCTTCACCCCACCCAAGCTCGACTTCTCCAAGCTGACCAAGCGGGACCGCGACAAGTAGCCTGACCGAGAAGGTCGCGCTAGCCTGCGGGACCTGGGGGAGGGAGCGATGACTGCGGCACTGCACCCGCCGGAGCGGCAGGAATGGACGGTCGACGATCTGGCCGGGCTGCCCCCTGATCTTCGATATGAGCTGGTCAACGGAAGGTTGATCGTGCCCTCTCCCACCGCCCTGCACCAGGACCTGATGATCGACGTGGCCCTGGCGCTGCGCACCAACTGCCCTGCGTCCTTCTTCGTGAGCGTGGACCAGTCGCTGAGGGTGGATAGGCGCAACGAACCGCGCCCGGACGTGGTGGCCATCGGTGCCGAGCATGCCAACTGTTCCCCGGTGCCGGTGGAGGGCGCCGTCCTCGCCGTCGAGATCATCTCGCCGGACTCCACGTTTCGTGACATGTACGCCAAGGCCCACCTGTACGCGCGCTCCGGCGTGGCCACGTACTGGGTCATCGACCCGCTCCACGAGCGCATCACGCTGACCGAGATGCTGCTCGGGCCGGGCGGCGAGTACGAGTTCGGCGTGCACACCGACGCTGTCTTCACCACCGATCGACCCTGGCCGGTCACCCTCGACCTACCCGCGTTGACCGCGCGCCGGGCGGACCTGCTCGGGCAGGTCAAACCTCGGGAATGACCGGTTACCGGTCAGTTGTGGTGTAAACCTGTCGCATGGCGTTGCACGTACGGGGCGTGGTGCTACCCGACGACGAGGTGCGCGACATCTGGCTGATCGGGGACCGGGTCACGGTCGAGCCGGTGCCGGGTGCGCAGACGGTGTGCGAGGGCGGTTTCATCCTGCCCGGTCTGGTGGACGCCCACTGCCACATCGGCATCGCGCCGGGCGGCGCCCCGGTCACCTCGCTCGACGAGGCGCGAGCACTCGCCGCGGTGGAGCGCGACGCTGGGGTGCTGGCGCTCCGCGACGCCGGCTCGCCGTACCCGTACCCGCAGCTGGACGGCGACCCCGACGTGCCGCGACTGGCCCGCGCCGGCCGGCATGTCGCGCCGGTCAAGCGCTACCTGCGCGACATCGGCCTGGAGGTGGAGGCGGCGGAGGTGCCGCGGGCCGTCACGGCGCAGGCCGCGGCCGGTAACGGCTGGGTGAAGCTGGTCGGCGACTGGATCGAGCGCAGCGTCGGCGACCTCGCGCCGGCCTGGGAGGCCGCCGCGCTGACCGCGGCGGTGGACGCGGCCCACGCGGCCGGCGCCCGCATCGCGGTGCACACGTTCTCCGAGGAGGCGGTCCAGATCCTGGTCCGCGCCGGCGTCGACTCGGTCGAGCACGGCACGGGGCTGTCGACCGATATGGTCGACGAGATGGCGCGGCGCCGGATCGCCCTGGTCCCCACGATGATCAACGTGGCCACGTTCGGCGAGGTCGCCGCCCGCGCGGATGAGAAGTTCCCGAGGTACGCCCGCCACATGCGTTCGCTGCGGGACCGGTTCCCGAGCGTGGTGGCCGCCGCCTACGAGGCCGGCGTGCCGATCTACGTCGGCACGGACGCGGGCGGCGGCGTCGAGCACGGCAAGGTGGCGCAGGAGATGCTGCTGTTGCACGAAAGCGCTGGAATGTCCACCGTGGACGTGCTGGCCGCCGCGTCCTGGGCGGCCCGGGCCTGGCTCGGCTTTCCCGGGCTGGTCGAGGGCGGCTACGCGGACCTCGTGGTCTACCCGGAGGACCCGCGGGCCGACCTGCGGGTGGCGGCGGCGCCCAGCCGGATCATCCTGCGGGGCCGGGTCGTGCGCTGAGCCCACCACGCGGGCGGCCCACCGCAGGGCACACCGGGCACCGGCCTAGGATGTCCGGTCATGGCGCGCGTGCTCACTCCCCGGGCGGAGGACTTTCCCCGCTGGTACCAGGACC
>DASSUA010000271.1:0-7917 GCA_035707525.1 Pseudonocardiaceae bacterium | reverse complement strand
GGAACAGCGGGAACAGCGGGAACCTCGGTGGCGTCCTCGCCGAGCACCCGGTTGGTCAGGTCGATCAGCACCGGGCCCGCGCACCGCAGGAACGCCTCGACCTGGTAACACAGGTCGGCGAGCCGCGCCGGCGGGTCCTCGGCCGGCGGCACGCCGGCGGCCAGCTCCTCCAGCCGGGCGAGCTGCTCGCCGATCAGCTCGGCGAGGCGGTTGAGGCTGAACGTGCTCAGCGCGGTCTGGGCGGCGAACCGCTGCGCCATGGTGGCCGCCGCGGTCCGCGCGCGGTCCGAGACCGGCAGCGGCCGCCCGGCCCACCCGTCACGCTGACCGTCCAGCCAGGTGTTGACGGTCGTCGCGATCCGGTTCCACGGTTCGACGAGCCGGGACTGGACGACCGTGCCCAGCGCGTGCCGGTTGAAGTTGGTGCGCTGGAACTCGGGGCTGGTCGAGGCGAGGAAGAAGCGGATGCCGTCGCGGGGCAGCTCGCCCGCCAGCTCGTGCGCCCACACCACGTGGCCCCGGCTCGTCGAGAACTTCTCGTAGTCCAGCTCGTAGAACTCGTTGGTCAGCAGCGCCTCCGGCAGCACGTACCGGTCGCCGTGGGCCATCAGCAGCGCCAGCCCGGCGATCGCGAACGGCTGGGTGTTGTCGAAGCCGCAGAAGTACACGACCCGGGTGCCGCTGCCGGCCAGCCAAAGCTCGTCGTCGCTGTTCAGGATGATGCCCTGCCGCTCGGCGGCCACGGCCGATGAGCACATACCGGCCGGCATCGCCTCGGCGGCCGGGTTGACGACCTGCCCGGCCACCTCCGGGAACGGCACCGGGATGCCCCAGCTGATCGGGTAGGTCACCGGGAAGTCCGGCAGTGGCCGCTGCAGCATCTCCCGGACCGCCTGCATCATGTGCGGGCGGGCCACCCGGCCGGGCCGGTCGAAGTAGGCGAGCAGCTGCTCGCGGTAGTCCTCGAGCGGCAGCACGAGGACCTGCGCCTCCCGGGTGGTCAGCTGCTCGGTCGGGTCGGCGGTGGACTGCGGTTCGAGCAGCTCGCCGGGGTTGTTCGGATGCCCGCAGCTCTCGCAGACGCCGCCACAGCTGCTCGCCAGGCACACCGGGCAGGCGCCCCGGACGTAGCCGTCGACGAGGAACTCACCGGTGCGCTCCGAGTACGGGAACGTCATCGTGCGCAGCCGCAGCCGGCCCGCGTCGCGCAGCCGGGTCAGGAAGTCCAGCAGCAGCTTCTGGAAGCGGGCGTCGCCCGGCGCGAATCCGTCCACCGAGATGCCCAGCACGGACAGGGTCCGCTGGACCTGCGACCAGGACTGCCGGCTCAGCTGCTCGGGGCTGACCCCGAGCCGGCGGGCCGTCGACACGACGTAGGTCTGGGACTCCTGGATGCCGGTGGCGAACAGCGTGCCGTGCCCGCTGGCGCGCAGCTGCCTGGCGAACACGTCGCCGGCCAGGAAGGGCCCGCACAGATGGCCCACATGCAGGTCACCGTTCGCGGTAGGCGCCGGAACGATGACTACGGTCCGTTGCGGGGTCACGCCTGCGCCGCCTCTCCGTGTCGCACAATGAAACGCTCGGACATTTGTTGGTCCCACCAGATGCAGTAGTAGACGAAGTTCTCGTCGCTGTTGTTGACGACCTGATGATGGACACCCGGCTGGAAATGCACGATGTCACCGGCCGAGAACTTCGTGCGTTCGCCGTCGGCGACGACCTCGGCGGAGCCGGACAGCCCGATGAATATCTCGTACTCGTGATGGTCGTGGGCGAGCGACGAGTCGCCGGGCCGGGCCACGCAGTAGGCGCCCTCGAAGGGGGCGTTGAGCGTGGGCCACGGAAGCAGCAGCTCGTAGTCCAGGCCGAAGTCCCTGCTCAGTTTTTCCGGCACCAGGCGACGGATGTCGATCACGCGATCCTCACGGTTTCGGCGGCGTTCACGGAATCGATGGAAACTGGTTCTGTTCCGGCCTCGGCACGGCGGGCGAGCAGGTCTTCCACGATTCTCTGGGAGCGGTGTGCCAGCACGCTGATGAGCGAGTCGGAAATGCCGTGGGTTTCCTCGTTCACACCCTGCAGGTAGCACGCCCCCCAGGACGGCGTGGGCAGCTCGAGCCGGTAGTCGCGGTTCACCGTCAACCGGCTCAGACCGAGCTGCGGCTGCAGCCGCCGGACCAGTTGCGGCATCTGCCGGTCGTATCCGGTGCCGAGCAGCAGAAGGTCGCAGCGCATCGGGTAGGTCCGGCCGGTGAGCCGGTCGCGCAGCTGCAGCACGACCTCGTTGCCGGCCATGCCGGCGGCGACCACGTCGGTCATCGGCAGCACCTTCGAGCGCTGCACGCCGCTGAGCCGCTGCTGGTACATCATCGCGTAGAGCTCGTCGAGGAACGGCGGCGCCAGCCCCGCGTAGTTGGTCAGGCGCATCTCCTCGAGCACTTGCCGGCGGGTCTGCGGGTTGGCGTCGAAGAACTCGTCGACGAACGACGGGAAGTACCGTTCGTTGGCAAACTTGCTGGTCTGGTAGTTCTGGAAGGCCGTGGCGCGCAGCACGATCGTCGGCTCGCAGTTGGGCAGGTCGTCGTGCACGGCGCGGAACATCTCCGCCGCGCTCTGCGCCCCGCCGATGATCACGACCCGATACGCCTCGTCCCGCCGCAGTCCGCGGATGCCGCTGCAGTACCGGCTGCTGTGCACCAGCCGGTCGGCCGGCAGCGCGTCGAACACCGAGGGGATGTAGGGATCCCGGCCGGCGCCGACCACGAGGTCCCGGCAGCCGATCGTGGTGCCGTCGGTCAGTTCGACCTGCCAACCCAGCACCCCGCCGTCGACACCGAGCCGCGGTTCGATGCGCTCGCAGCGGGCGCCGTAGCGGATCCGCACCAGGGCCAACGTGTCCGCGACCCATTGCAGGTAATCCGACATCTCCGTCCGGTACGGATGGAAAGTCGACATGTTCACGAACTCGTCGAGCCGACCCTTGGTGTGCAGGTAGTTCAGAAACGAGAACCGGCTACGTGGGTTGCGCAGCGTGGCCAGATCCTTCAGGAACGAGACCTGGCTGCGCGCCCAGGGCAGCAGCAGATCCCGCTGCCACTTGATGTCGGGATGCTGCTCGAGCAGAAGCATGCTCGCCGCCAGTTCCGGCGTCGCCAATTCTTCGGCCGCTGCCGCCAATGCGAGATTCGCCGGTCCGGCACCAATTGCGAGCACGTCAACGTCTACGTCCGTCACATTTCCACCCTAGCGTTGTGAAAATTCCGTCAGTGCAGCGGCGGGCAGCGCCCAGAAATACTGATTACTCCACTTGGCCCCTAGTCGGCGAACGGCCGGTCTGCAGCTGGTTCGAATCGCAGAGGTTCCTTGTCGCGACTTGGATGGTCAACTCGTCGGCAGACTCTAGCTCCGCCGTGACCAGATCGAAATAGGCCGCCCGCGAAGGTCACCAGGTTCGCCCGGGGAGACCAGCCGTCACGCTCAGCCGCTCCGCAGCCGTCACGCAAAGCGATCCCAGGCGCGTCTACTAGGCCGAACGGGTGGCAATTCGGCCAAATTTGCTAACTCAAGGTTACATTAATTGATCTATCGGGACCCGAGCTTGATCGCAAAATGGCATGAAATGTCACCTGTAAGGAGCAGCGGCGGCGCCCTGCCGAGTGAGCTAACTCACGGCCAACTCGACCGCCTTGTCGATCAATGCGGGCCGGCCGGCGTTAGGCGTCGTGCCCGAATCGAGCCTTCCTCGAGCGAATCTCCGGCGCCGCTCGTTCTAGTGATCACCATTCCGCTTGTTCCCGCTGCTGAGCGGCCCCGGCGCGCGCGACGCCGCTCAGCCGCCGCGCGCGCCGGCCCGGTCGCGCCACCCGCCAACGGGGCCGCGTCCGCCCCGGTCCGCGCGCCGACCCGGTCGCGCCACCCGCCAACGGGACCGCGTCCGCCCCGGTCCGCACTCCGCCCGTCGACCGGTCGATGCCGACCGCGACCGCGACCGCGGCCGGCCGCACCGGCCTGATCGATCAACACGTTGCGACCTCGATGAACCCCCTCGGCGAACGCCCCGCAGTCCGGGCGGAAGCCGGCTGTCACCGCTGGCCGTCGCGCCCGCCACGATCAGCCCACCGCCCCACCTACCCATCGCCGAGCCACCCGGCGTTCGACCCGCCAAACGCCCCACACCTCGACCGCCATGCCAGCGCCCCTTCCGCTCGACGCAGCTGCGCCCAATCCAAGATCGTGAACAGCCGCTCGAGATGTCACCGGAATCGGCCGTGACCGCTGTCCGTCGTGATCGCACATCGCGTCGATTTGCGCGGCGATAAGCGAAAGTTGATGCGTACATATATCTCCAGCAATCACCCGGCCCGGCAGGGCGACCCCCTTGATTCAGACAAGATCGACATTACTATGGGAGGCGACAACGCCACCGGTCGCCGCCCGTGCCCGGTCGGCGCTCACGAACGAGCCTCTCGATCCGGGAGCGATTTCCCCGCCTCACGGGCGGGGCCCGGCGTTGATCGTGTGTTGATCAGGAAGCAAGGGCGACAACTTCGCGATCATCCACCATCACGCCTGCCAACTTCACGATCGGTGACCGGGGCGAACGCGCACCTGGTGCAGTCACCGAAGGTAACGAGGGTGGTAGGAACGTGCAGGTTGGCGGCCGCCGCCCATCAGGCCAGTCCGCCGTGGCGATCATGACCGCTGAAAGTGCGGGTTCGCCGTGCAGTGCGGGCTCGCCGTGCAGTGCGGGCTCGCCGTGCAGTGCGGGCTCGCCGTGCAGTGCGGCCTCGCCGTGCAGTGCGGCCTCGCCGTGCAGTGCGGCCTCGCCGTGCAGTGCGGGCTCGCCGTGCAGTGCGGGCTCGCCGTGCAGTGCGGGCGGAAACCGCACGGCGGTCTCACACTTTCGGTTCTGGGTGTGACTCTTCCGGGGACCGTCCCTCGCACCTCAGCTGCGCCGTTAACCGTCACCCTCAGTGACCTACTGGGGCTACGGCTGCTACCCAACGGTTCATGATCGCCGTTTTGGTGCCACCGACCGCGCTCAGCGCGGCTCACGGCACCAGAACGACGATCATGAAACCGGTGCCGGGCCAACCGGCACTCGGCGCCCCCAAAGGCGACATGATCACCGAAGGGTGCGGCTCCCTTGGAGGGACTGGTACCTGTCGGCCGGTGGCGGGCGGCCTCCGATCGGTGTGGTGCGGGTATGCGGCGGGTGAGGTCGAACCGTCGACTCGTCCGGTCAAGTCCCGTCCCGCCGGGCTTCGGTTTACCAATGGTGAGTAAACGGTCGCGGCCGGTGCGGGATTCGGCGCGGCGCCGCCGGCCGGCGGCCGCTCCCGGCCCAACCCCCGTTCAAGATCACCGAAAGTGTGAAGCCACCATGCACTTTCGCACCCATGCCGCATGGTGAGCCCACACTTTCAACGATCTTGAACCGATTGACCCCCGACCACGCGATCGACCGTGCCCCGACCCGCCCCGCCGCCCCCGCATTGGGCTGCAGCGCCATGACCACCGCAGGGGGCGGTGCCCCGTAGCCATGGCGACGTCACAGCGGGCCACAGGTAAGGCGCTCCCAGCAAAAGCCACACCCCAACGGTGATCGTGAGCCGCATCCGCACCGCATCGGGCTTTCGCGATCACCGCGATGTGCCGGCGTGGTTACCGATGGCCACCACCGCGGGGCGGTTGGGCGGGCAGAGCCGGCCACGTGATCGGCCAGCACGAAGCCAGGGGTCGGCGTTGGCCGATGACGGGGCACCCGCCCGGCAGTGGAGCCATTCGGGGATCATGCCGCCAGTGGAGGACTGCCAGGGGCCGGCCGCGGGCTCGTGATCGTCGTTTCGGCGCCGCAGACCGCGCCGAACGCGGTCGACGCGCACCAAACGGCGATCATGGCCGGGCCCGCGCACCCCGGCGGGTGGCCGCGGAGGCCGCCGCGCTCAGCGTTGATCACCCACCAGGGGCGGCCGGGACCATGCAGCATCAACGGAGGCAGGCCAGGCTTTTAGGAGCCGAGCAGGTTCGGCAGGTCCAAGTCGATCAACGACGCCACCCGGTCGTCGATGGAGTCCGGTGCCAGCACGCCGTTCGCCCTGAGGAACTCGGCAAGTGGACGGCTGCCGGCGACGAGGTACAGCTCGACGAGCTCGGCGGCGGCAAGGTAGTGGTCATCGGGCTGCAGGGGATCGGGGAGTTGGCGTAGGTCCACGCTTGGGCGCCCGGGGAACGGCGGGCTGGACGGCGGGCCGGGTGGCACGAAGGCGACTTCCGGTGCGCCCCGGCCGTCGCGATCCTCGAAGTTCGAGAAGGTAGCGAACGTAGCGAAGGTGAACGGTGGCCGGCCGGCGCCTTCGAACAGTGGGCCGAGCACCGCCTCCATTCCAAGCAGGAGGCCGGCGCGGTCGGGCAGGCACGTGGACTCGTCGGCAATGATCGAAAGCGGCGCGGCGGGGTTCCGCAACGCGGCCGCCATCAGGCAGACCAGCTCGTCCTTGCGTTGGACGCATGCGTCCCGCAGCGAACCGACGGCATAATTGCGGATCGGAACGGCGATCGGCGCCAGCTCGGTGCCCACCCAGTTCCGCCGGTGCCAGCCGTCCCAGTCATGCAGGGTGAGCGCGACCTTCGCGGTCAGCCCGGCGGGGCTCCCTAGCAGACACCGGCAGACGTCGTCGCGACCGTCGCCGGTGGCCGCGTACGACAGCCGGCACAGCACGGCCGCGCAATCGTCGCGCCGCAGGTACACCAGGCTCATGGGTGGCCGCTGGGGGTGGCCGAGCCGGACGTGGCGCCGCAGCCAGTTGGCCGGCTCCTCCAGGCGCGACGGTGGCAGCGAGGTCGCCACCGGCTGGAAATCGCGTGGGCTGGCGTACCCGAAGGCGATCCGCTCGATCATGACCGGCCCACCCCGCGGGCCGCCGGATGGGGCAGGGCGCCCGCCATGGCGACCAGGGCGAGCAGCTGCATGCGTTTGGGGCCGGCGTGCAGGGCGTGGTCGACGGGAGCGAACGTCAGCCCGTACCGCTGCAGGCCGCCGCGGACGATTTCGGCGATCATCGCCGCCAGCAGGTGCGACTCGCCGGCACGGCTCGCCCCGACCAGGCCGACGACCAGTCCCGGTCGGCCACGCCGAGCCGGCCGGCGACCTCGGGCACGGGCCACCTGCGGGGCGGCTCCGGCGCATCGAGGTCGTGACCGATCACGGGGGCCATCTCGGCGGGGTGCCCGCCGGCCAACCGGTCCAGCAGCCGGTCCTCGTTCTCCAGCTCGGCGCAAGCCTCCGGCAACCGGCTCGCCAGCGCCGCCGGCACCCACGACAGGACCGCCGGCCGGCCGCACGCCGAGCGGACCAGCCGGGTGCTCACCGCGCTCGAAGGACCGTTCATTGCCGTCGCCGATCCGTCAGACCGGCATGACCGCGCGCGCTCCGCGGCCGGCACCGCGAGCGCGTGGCGGTCGTGGCCCCGGTCGTCCGGCGCCAGGACGCACGGCTGCCGCCGTCCTGCACCGCCACGGCAAGTTCGCCGGTGACCGGCTGCGGCACGCCGCCCCGCAGCCGCAGCCGATCACCAGCCGGTGTTCGTATGAACACCGCTCCCCCCTGGCCCCTCTTGATCGGGTCGGCCCGGGTTGCCGACCCGCCCGGCACTGCCGCGGCGGGCAGTGGCGCCGCCACGGCGAATGCGGCGCACAGCACCAATGCGGCTCTCATGCCAGGCGCCCGTCACAGTCGAGCTGGCCACGCGAGTCTCGAAATCCGAGAATTGCGTATTCGGTGCACCCGTCCTGGCCGTGACGGGCACCGGTAGCACGGCAATCCGGAAAACGAGCACAATCACCTGTCAACGGACCCTCCAACGCGCACATCCTGGCATAACGAGGCAAGCGGCAGGCGGTTGCTGGCCGGCCGAT
>DASSUA010000270.1:0-2188 GCA_035707525.1 Pseudonocardiaceae bacterium | reverse complement strand
CGGGCGGCCTCGTACTCGCCGAGCGCCGTGAGCGTGACGCCGAGCCGGCCGGCCGCGTGCAACGTATCGGGATGGTCGGCGCCGGCACGCCGCCGCTGCCGCTCGATCGCGTCCTCCAGAACCACCTTGGCCTGCTGGTGGCGTCCCATCGCGGCCAGCGCCGCCCCGCGGTTGACCGCCCATCGCAGGGTCTGCGGATCATCGTCGCCGTGCGTGGTGCGGCGGCGCCGATGGGCGGCATCGGCCAGCCGGTAACCGTCGCCCGGGCGGCCGGCGAGCCGCAGGTACTGGCAGATGTGATCGAGTAACCGCTGGAACGAACGCGGCTCGGTGATGCCGGCGGCGTCGGGCAGCCATGCCGTCGCCGCCTCGACGTGTGGGGCGATGGCGGTGTACAGGGGCCAGTTGGCGGAAACCGCGGGATCCCCGGGATCGGCGGTCGCGAGCAGCCGCAGGACGCGGCCGAGGGTCAGCTTCAGCCGCTGCTCGGTGAGGGCACCAGCAATGAGCGGGCGAACCCGCGCCTGCAGCTGGATATGGGTTCCGACACGGACGGCCAGGCCGAGCCCGCAGATGCTGGACACCAGCTCGCTCGTCGTCTCCGGGTCGCTCACGACCAGCCCAGGGGCGGCGACCGCACCGGGGACGTCGACCGCCGCCGCGGTCAGCGGCATCGGCTCATCGGCCAGCAGCGCAAGCTGGTCCAGCAGGTCAGCAGCCGCCGGATCGAGCTCGAGCAGGCGCTCCTGCGCGAGGGCCACCGTCGCGGCGAGACCCGCGTCGGCCCCGCGCTCCGGCCCCGAGGCGACCTGCTCGATCAGCCGCGGCAGGTACTCGTCGGCCGCCATCGCGGTCCGGGCCAGGAACTGCGCCGCCTGGGCGACCGCGACCGGCAGGTCTTCGACGATCGCCGCGATCCGGTCGGCGGCCTGCTGGCTGAGCCATGAGCAACGGCGGCGCAACAACCGCACCGACTCCGCGCGGCTGAACGGCCCGACGACGACCGGCCGGGCTGCCGGAAGGACATCATCATCGCGGCTGGTGACGATGACCCGGCCGGACCGGGCGGGGAGAACCGCGTCCAACCGGTCCCGGTCGTGCACGTTGTCCACGATCAACAACCAGTCTGAGCGCCGATCCAGTTCGGCACGCAGGGCCGCCACGAGGGTGCCACCACTCGCCGGTACGTCCAGCAGCGCGGCAAGCTCGGCCAGGTTGGCCTCGGCGCCGGCCTGATGACCGGCGTCCATCCACCACACCATCCGGTATTCGCCAGCGTGCCGCCAGGCGTACTCCACGGCGAGCTCGCTCTTGCCGACCCCGCCGATGCCCTCCCGACCGGCCACCGCGGCAGCGGTACCGGGTGCCGACAGGTACCCGGCCAGCTGGTCCAGCTCGGCCTCGCGCCCGATGAAGAACGGGTTGCGGTTGGGCACGTTCCAGATCGGCGGTAGTCGCCCGGGATAGGCGTCGCGCTCTCCCTCACCTGGATAGGGCTGCCTGCGGGTGGGACTGGTCGGCCCTTCCACGGCTGCCAGCAGCTTCTCCCTGGCCTCCACCTCGGAGAGGCCGACGAGCTCGACCCGGATCAGCGTCCGGTACAGCACCGGAATGACCTCATCGGGGCACGCTCGCACCACCACTGGCAGCAACCATCCCGGCTGCAGCTGGGACCGGGCGACCGCCGCCCGGTGCTCCATGTCGGCCCACCGGCGGGTGAAGTATTCGGGGGTCCAAACCGCGAGCATCCGCGCGGCCCGGTCCAGGGCGCGTTGGGTGACCTGGATGACGTCAATGCCGGCCGACCAATTCCACACGTCGAGTTCGACGGTGTAGCCGGCGTTCTGCAACTGCTGCGCCAGCCACTTGGCCCAGTCCTCGTCGGACCCGGCATGCGAAACGAAGAAGTCCAACCGCGGCTCGGCGGGCCCCACTTCGCTCATCCGTCCACATTGCCACACGGCCGTATCAACATCGACTATCGGCCACGGGTCCCAGCGGTGCGCCGGCGGCGACGGGCCCGTTGTGGACGGCCGGCGCGACTGATGACAGTTCTTGCCGGCACAAGGTACTCTGTCGGCGAGCCACGATGGAGGGGTCGCTGGATGAGTGACGATCATCTCGCCTTCGAGTCCGACCTCGTCGACCTGAGCAGAGTGGATCTCGAACTTCTCCCATCGCTTCAGGA
>DASSUA010000269.1:0-3956 GCA_035707525.1 Pseudonocardiaceae bacterium | reverse complement strand
CGTCGTGCACTGTCACCACGAGCGATCGGCCGCGCTTGGGCTGGGCGGGCGCGAGCGGCGTCGGGGCGTGCACCGAGTCGCCGCCGGGCCACAGCGGCACCCCGTGGTCCCACGCGGCGATCAGCGCCCGCCGGCCAAGCGGCAGCACCCTCGGTCCCTCGACACCGGCGATCACCGCCGCGCTCGGGTCCGAGTGTCTGGCGACGACCGTGCTCACCGACCAGTTCGGCGGCGCGGCTCTGGCCAGCGCGATGGTCAGCTCGCGCGAGTAGCGACCGGTGCCCCCTGGCACCGGCGCGAGCAGCTGCTCGGCGATAACCACCAGCTCCGGCACGGGCCTAGCCTGCCGTATTGCCCTGACGGTCCTGCGTACGCTGGCAGGCCGTGTCGGAGCGCGAAGCGAAAACCACGGTAGTCGTGGTCACCTGGCGCGGCCGCGATCTGGTCGGCGGGTGCCTGGACGCGCTCGCCGCGCAGACCGTGCCGCACCGCGTGCTCGTCGTCGACAACGCCTCGACCGACGGCACCGCGGCGGTGCTGGCCGCCCGTGGCGCGATCACCCTGCGGCTTCGCCGAAACGCCGGCTATGCCGGTGCGCTCGCCGCCGCGCTGCCCATGGTCGGCACGCCGTACCTGGCCTGGCTCAATGACGACGCGGTGCCGGAGCCGGGCTGGCTGGCGGCGCTCGAGTCGACGTTGGATGGCCGGCCGGAGCTGGCGGCGGCCGGTTCGGTGCTCTACGGCGGCGGCCCGGTTCAGCCGGCCGGCATTCGGTCGGCGGGAGTGCGGCTGACCCCGCTCGGCTACGGCGCCGACCTCCTCGACCCCGATCCCGGCGCTGTGTTCGGCTTCTGTGGCGGGGCCGCGCTGCTGCGCACCGACCTGCTGCGTGCCGCCGGCGGCGTCCCGGCCGGGTTCTTCTGCTACTACGAGGACACCGACGTCTCGTGGCGGCTGCGGCTCGCCGGCCACGACATCGCGATCGTGCCGGCGGCGCGGGCCAGGCACGGGCACGGCGCGTCCAGCGGCCACGGCTCGCGGCGGTTCCACCGCTGGAACGAGCGCAACCGCCTGCTGATGCTCCTGCGCTGTGCCCCCGGGCGGATCGCCGCGCGCGAGCTGGCCCGGTTCGCCGCCGTCACCGCGATCCTGCCGGTGCGCCGCCGAGCCGGCCCCGGCGTGCCCGCGAACTTCCGCGTGCCGCTGCGGCTAGCCGTCCTCGCCGAGGTGGTGGCGCGGCTGCCGGCCGCCCTGGTCGCCCGGGTCCGGATCGGCCGGCGCTGCACCGTGCCGCGCCGCCAGGTATGGCAGCGATGGGCACGCGATCCCGATGCGGCAAGCTAGGACGCGAATCTCGGAAATGAGGATCTCCGATGCCCGCCAAGCCAACCGTCTCGGTGGTGGTCGTCAACTACCGCCGGGCTCAGGACACGGTCACGTGCCTGCGTGGGCTGCGCGACGAGCTGGCGCACCCCGTCCACGAGATCATCTGCGTCGACAACGCCTCCGGGGACGGCAGCGCCGAGCGCATCGCGGCGCAGGCCCCGCCGCCGGCCGTCCGGCTCGTCCGCGCCGAGCGCAACCTCGGCTTCGCCGGCGGCTGCAACCTCGGCGTGGCGCACGCCACCGGCGCGATCATCGGCCTGCTGAACAGCGACGCCCGCCCGCACCCGGACTGGGTCGACGCCGCCGTCGAGGTGTTCGCCGAGCACCCCGACGTCGCCGCGGTGGCGAGCAAGGTTCTCGACTGGGACGGCGAGCGCATCGACTACGCCGGCGCGGCGGTGTCCTGGTTCGGCATGGGCTTCAAGCCCGGCTACGGCGAGCCCGCCGGCGCCTTCGATACCCCCGCTGACGTGCTGTTCGCCACCGGCGCGGCGATGTTCGTGCGAGCCGACCGCTTCCGCGAGCTCGGCGGCTTCGACGAGCGGTTCTTCATGTTCTACGAGGATGTCGACCTCGGCTGGCGGCTCAACCTGCGTGGTTACCGGGTGCGCTACCAGCCGGCCTCGGTCGCCTACCACCGCCACCACGCCTCGATGGCGGACACCGGCGAGTTCCGGGAACACTTCCTGCTCGAGCGCAACGCCCTGCTCACGCTCCACAAGAACCTCGAGCAGGCCACGCTCGACCGGGTGCTGCCGGCCGCGCTCGCGCTGGCCGTGCGGCGCGCCACCGCCCGCGGCCGCCTCGACCCCGACCAGTTCGATCTGGCCGCCGACGCCGGAACCGACGCCGGAACCGGGACCGGGACCGGCACCGCCTCGCCGGCCGCCGGTGAGAACCTGAGCGTGTCCAAGGTCGCCATGGCCGGCGTACTGGCCGTCGACCGGTTCGTCGAGCTGCTGCCCTCGTCGCTGGCGGCGCGCGAGGTCGAGCAGGCGGCCAGGGTGCGCACCGACGCCGCGCTGCGCCCGCTGCTCGGCGACACCGGCAACCCGCTGCTGGAGCTGGCGCCCTACCTGCACGCGCACCGGGTGCTCAGCGAGGCGTTCGGTATCGAGGACGCGCTCGGCCGCCGGCGCCGGGTCGTGGTCCTCACCGCCGACGCCGTGTCGCAGCGGATGGCGGGCCCGGCGATCAGGGCGTGGAACATCGCCAAGGTGCTCTCGGCCGAGCACGACGTGCGCCTGGTGTCGACCAACGTCGCCGACTCGGTCGCCGACGCGGACGCACCGTTCCCGGTCGCCGTCGCCCGGCCGCGCGAGCTGCCCGGGCACGTCGACTGGGCCGACATCGTCATCCTGCAGGGCTGGGCGCTGGAAAGCGTGCCGTCGCTCAAGGACGACCGGACAACGCTGCTCGTGTGTGACCTGTACGACCCGATGCACTTCGAGGTGCTGGCCCAGCAGCGCGACCTCGACGGCCCCGGCCGCGACCGCGCCGTCGAGGCGACCGTGCACGCCCTGTCCGAGCAGCTGCGCCGCGGCGACTTCTTCCTGTGCGCCACGCAGCGGCAGCGGCACCTGTGGCTCGGGCACCTGTCCGCTCTCGGCCGGCTCACGCCGCGGCTCTACGACGCCGACCCGACCGCCCAGTCGCTGCTGGCCGTGGCCCCGTTCGGGCTCCCCGACCACCCGCCGCGAAGATCCGGGCCCGGCCCGCGCGCCCTGCTCGACGGCATCGGCGAGGCCGACAAGCTCGTGCTGTGGGGCGGCGGTGTCTACAGCTGGTTCGACCCGCTCACCCTGGTCCGGGCCGTGCACCGGCTGGCCGGGCGGCACGGCGACATCCGCCTGGTCTTCCAGGGCATGCGCCACCCCAACTCCGAGATCGCCGAGTCCGCGGTCGCCCACGACGTGCGTGCGCTGGCCGCCCGCCTGGGGCTGACCGGCAAGCACGTGTTCTTCAACGAGACCTGGGTGCCCTACGACCAGCGGCACAACTGGCTGCTCGACGCCGACTGTGCCGTCAGCACACACTTCGAGCACGTCGAGACGACGTTCGCGTTCCGCACCAGGATGCTCGACTACCTGTGGGCCGGCCTGCCGGTCGTCACGTCCGACGGCGACGCGTTCGCCGACCTGGTCCGCGACGAGGGGCTCGGGCTGGTCGTCCCGGCGCAGGACCCTTCCGCGCTCGCGGACGCGCTGGCCAGGGTCCTCTACGACGAGGAGTTCGCGGCGCGGTGCCGGCGGCAGGTCGCCGCGGTGCGGGGCCGGTTCACCTGGCCCACGGTGCTCGAACCCCTCGTGCGGTACTGCCGCGACCCGCGCCCGGCCGCCGACCGGGTGCGACGGCCGGGCGCGCTCGGCGGCCGGGTCCGGCCGCACCCACCGGCGGCCCCGTCCACCCCTGTCGGCGCCCGGCTGCGCGCCGACCTCGGCCTGGCCAGGCGCTACCTGCGCGACGGAGGCGTGACCGAGGTCGCCAGGCGGGCGGGCGGCCGGATCCGGCGGCTGGCCCGCGACCTGGCCCGATGAGAAGGATCCTGCTCGACGGGACGCCCCTGCTCG
>DASSUA010000268.1:0-5209 GCA_035707525.1 Pseudonocardiaceae bacterium | reverse complement strand
CGTGCGCCGCCGGGCCACCGTGCTCCGTACCGGCGCCGCGCCCTGGACGGTCACCGACGCCGACGACGGCGGCTGCCCGGTACGCGAACCCGGCCCGTGGATCGTCAACCCCGACGGGGCCGTCGTACGCGCCGGCCTGGTCCGCCAGTACGCCGCCCGGCACGGCCTCGGCCAGCTCGACGCCCGGATCGCCTACCTCACCGGCGACGTCCCGCCGCCCGGAGTCCGGGCGTTCCGGGTTCTCGAGCACGGCGCCTACACCGAGAAGGCCCTGCGCCGCGTGCTGCGCCGCCACGGCGCCGGCGCGGTCGAGATCCTCGTCCGCGGCCTCGACATCGACCCCAACAAGCTGCGCCCGCGCCTGGGCCTGCGCGGCCCGGCCCAGCTGACCGTCGTGCTCACCCGCATCGGCAGCGCCCCCGCCGCCTTCGTCTGCCGGGCCGAACACGCCGCCGGCCAGTAGCGGCTCGCCGGCCATGGCAAGGGTGGTCAGGGGTTGGCGAGCTCCGGTATGCCGGCGGGGTCGGTGACCACGCTGCGGGCCACGTCGCTGAGCCGGCGGTTGGTGCGCCGGGCGTACCCGCGCATCATGATGAACGCCTGGTCGACGTTCACGCCGTGCACCTGCGCGATCGCGCCCTTGGCCTGCTCGATGACGACGCGGCGCGGGCGCAGCGGGAAGGCGTGCACCGAGCGGAACGAGTCCATCGCCTCGTCCAAACCGGTGCCGGCCGACGCGGGCAGATCCGGCCCGCCGAGCAGGGCGGTCAGCGCGACCTCGGCGAACGTGAGCGCCTGGCTGAGCTCCTCGGTCGTCAACGATCCCGGCCTGGTCCGGAAGATTTCGAGCACGCCGAGCCGGCGGCAGCGGGCGCCGTGGTCCAGGTCGGGAATCAGCACCGGGCGGCGCGCGGCAAACGCGTCGATGCACGGCCCTTCACCGAGGACGAACTGCAGATCCTCCAATTGCGCTGCGTCCGGGCCGGAGGCGGCCGTCAGACCAGCGCGCCGTCCTCGACCATCACGCTGAGCCCGGCATCGGCGTCCGGGCTCGCCGGCTGCCGCTCGATGAGCCCGAGTACCCGGGCACGGCGATCATTCACAGGCGCTCACCCGGTGCCGCGCGTCGGCGTTCCCATCTCGGTGCGGCATGCCGGGATCATCAGATCCGTCCGGATCATCGCATTGGCGCTGTGGCCGGTCCACGACGGCAGGTCGTACAAGTGCTCGGCGACCGTCCTTACGGCCGGCCAGGCCGGGGCGCCGGCGGGCGGTGTCAGCATCGCCAGGACGTCGGTCAGCTCCAGTATCCGGCGGACGATCCCGCGCGACCTGGTCACCGTCAACGTGTGCCGCCGGCTTTGGGCGTCGAGGTACCCGCGGACGATCTCACCGATCCCACCGCAGTCCAGGAAGGTCACGCCTCTCAGGTCCAAGTTCGTGTTGCCCGGCGAGGTGGCGACGGCGACCTTCAGGATCCGGCGCAGATCCTCGCGAACGGATAGATCGATTTCACCGGACAGCTCTACGCAGATTCCGTCGGGTAGTCGGTGCTCTTGATGGGAGAAGCTCATGTGGCCCGCCCTTGAGTGGTCCCGGGCGGGCCGGTCGGCCTCGCCCCCCGACTCGCCCGACGCCAGGGTCCGGGGCGGCTGGTAAATCGTTCCCATGCTATACCCGCTGGGCTCCGGCGATCTCCTGCTGATCAAGCCATTTGCCCCTGTGGTTGCGCTCGGCCGACGGCGTGCAGGTGGCGCGGCGCCTGAGCGTAGGACTCCAGCAGGCCGGTCTGGCAGTAAGGGATGCCGTGGCGGCGGCAGTGCTGGGTGACGTAGGCCTGGGCCCGGCGCAGGTTGGGCCGGGGCATGCTGGGGAACAGGTGGTGCTCGATCTGGTAGTTGAGGCCACCGAGCAGGAAGTCGGTTAGCCAGCGGTCACGCACGTTGCGCGGGGTGAGCACCTGGCGGCGTAGGAAGTCACGGCGGTCCTCGGCATCCAGAATCGGCATCCCCTTGTGGTTGGGCGCGAACGAGCAGCCCAGATACAGGCCGAACAGGCCCCGGTGGACGGCGATGAACGCGACCGCCAGCGGCGGTGGTGGCCGGCACCGAACGTGGCGGCCACCACCATGGGTTGACTCAGACGACGCGGATGTTCACGGCCTGCGGGCCCCGAGTGCCCGGCTCGACGTCGTACTCCACGCGCTGGTTCTCCTCGAGGCTGCGGAAGCCGCTCGCCAAGATCGACGAGTGGTGCGCGAACACGTCAGCGCCGCCGCCCTCGGGGGCGATGAAGCCGAACCCCTTGTCGGAGCTGAACCACTTGACAGTTCCAATCATTACCAGTTCCTCCGCAAAACAGATGGAGGCCACCTCGTGTGGACTCCGTGTCGCCGCGTTGATAACCCTTTTCCCGGAGAAAACTGGGATCAGCTACAAAGAAACGCCCGGCGGTGATGACCGGGCACGGCAAAGTATCCAGAAATCAAACTGCAACAGGCTAACCATAGCACGGCCGCTGGCCCCTGCCGGGCAGCGGTGATCCACCGGGCGGCGCTTCACTGAGCGTGATCGGCCAACCGGCGCAGCAGTTCGGCTCGTACCGCGGGCAGGTCGGCGTCGAGCGCGACGTCGACGACCCGGCCGCCGGTGGTGCCGTACCGGTCGGCGATGACGGCGCCGCGCGCCGGGCCGTGGTCGCACGCGACCTCGAGCGGCAGCGGTGTGGTGCGCAGCGTGCCGGGCACCGCTGCCTCCAGGACCGCGAGCGCGTCGTGGATGACGACGCCGTCCCGGCCGTAGAACGCCCGGTACCGGGCGCGGTAGTGCTGCAGCACGGCCGCCAGCACCGCGCCCTGCTCGCCGCCGGCGGCGAGCGCGTCCAGCCAGGCGGCGTCGACCCAGCCGCGCATGGTCAGATCGAGCGGCACGACCGTGGTCGGCACCGGCTCCTCGACCAGGACGCGCCTGGCGGCCTCCGGGTCGCTCCACACGTTGAACTCGGCGGCCGGCGTGGTGTTGCCGCCGCCGAGCGCCCCGCCCATGACGACCAGCCGGCCGATCCGCGGGGTCAGGCTCGGGTGCGCGGCGAGCAGCAGGGCGATGTTGGTCAGCGGCCCGATCGCGGCGATCGTGACCGGCTCGGTGGCCGCGCCGAGCACGTCGGCGAGCAGCGTGACGGCGTCGCGCGCGTCGGCGGCGAAGGAGGGCTCCGGCAGCCGGTCGGCGTGCCCGCCGAGGCCGTCGGCGCCGTGCCACTCGTCGGCCCGGAACGGCTGCGGGTGCACCAGCGGCCGCTCGGCACCGGCGGCGACCGGGATGTCCCGGCGCCCGCCGAGGGTGAGCAGCCGCAGCGCGTTGGCCGTCGTCGTGGCCAGCTCGACATTGCCGAAGACGGTCGTCACCGCGTCCAGCCGCACCTCCGGGCTGCGCAGGGCGAGCAGCAGCGCAACCGCGTCGTCGACGCCGGGATCGGTGTCGATCACGAGCGGGATCATCGGCGCACCAGCTCGGCGACCTCGGCCGCGGTCGGCAGCGACGGTTGCGCGCCGGCCCTGGACGCGGTCAGCGCGCCGGCCGCACACGCCGACCCGAGCGCGTCCGGCGCGGACGGCCCGCCGGCGAGGCCGAGCACGAGGGCCGCCGTGAAGGCGTCCCCGGCGGCCGTGCCGTCGACCGCCCGCACGGCCGGCGGGCGAGCCCGGCACAGCTCCTGGCCGCCGCGCAGCAGCACGGCGCCCTCGGCACCGAGGGTGACCGCCACCAGCCGGGCGCCCGCCAACCCGGGCACCATCGCGTACTCGGCCCGGTTGACCACCACCAGATCCGCCCTGGCCAGCGCGTCCGGTGGGATCGGCCGGGCGGGGGCGGCGTTGACCGCGAAGAACCCGCCCGCCCCGGCCGCCGCGGCGCTCACCGCCTCGTCCGGCACTTCCAGCACGGTCAGCACCGCGTCCGCGCCGGCCACCTGGCCGGGTTCCACCCGCAGCTTTGAGTTGGCCGCCGGCACTACGACGATCGTCGTCTCGCCGGTGTCGTCGACCTCGATCATGGCAAGGCCGGTCGCGGTGCCGGCATGCCTGGTCACCGCTGAAGTGTCGACGCCGTCGGTCCGCAGCAGCGCCAGCGCCTCATCGGCGAGTGCGTCGTCGCCGACGGCGGCGACCAGCCGCACCTGCGCGCCCAGCCGGCGGGCCGCCAGGGCCTGGTTGGCGCCCTTGCCGCCGGGCACGCGGTCGAACGCGGTGGCGGTCAGCGTCTCGCCGGCCGCGGGCAGCCGCGGCAACCGCGCCACCAGGTCGAGGTTCACGCTGCCCACCACCGCCATTCGCACGCCGCAACCCTACGATCACGCGACCGGCGCTGCCGTAGGCTCGGCCGCGCTATGACGACGATGTGGGGAGCTCCGCTGCGCACCCGCTGGCGGTTCGGCCGGCTGCTCGGCCGGCACCGGGACCCGCGGCAGGCGCGCTTTCTCACGCTGGCCTCGCTGCGCTGGGTTGTGCGGCACCGCGCGTGGACTCCGTGGTACCTGGTGCGGTACTGGCGGCTGCTGCGGTTCCGGCTGGCCAACCCGCACGTGATCCTGCACGGCATGGTGTTCCTCGGCCGCCGGGTCGAGCTGCACTGCCGGCCCGGCTACGGCCGGATGGAGATCGGCCGCTGGGTGCACATCGGCGACGGCAACGCCATCCGCTGCCACGAGGGCTCGCTGCGCATCGGCGACAAGGCCGTGTTCGGCCGCGAGAACACCGTCAACTGCTATCTGGACATCGAGCTCGGTTCGGCGACCCTGGTCGCCGACTGGGTCTACATCTGTGACTTCGACCACGTCACCGACGACGTCCACCGCCCGATCAAGGACCAGGGCATCGTCAAGACCCCGGTGCGGATCGGCCCGGACTGCTGGCTGGGTACCAAGGTGACCGTGCTGCGCGGCACCCGGATCGGCCGCGGTTGCGTTTTCGGTGCCCACTCGGTCGTGCGCGGCGACGTCCCCGACTTCTCGGTCGCCGTCGGCACCCCGGCCAAGGTCGTCCGCAACCGCCTCGCCGACTACGAGGCCGCCGCCGAGGCGCGGGCGAAGCGGGACGCGGCGGTCGCCGACATGGCCCGCAAGGCTACCGAGGCCCTCAAGCGCACCTAGCGCCGCTCAAGACTGCCGGCTGAGTACACCGGTGGTGCACTGTTGCACCGCCGGTGTACTATTG
>DASSUA010000267.1:0-4564 GCA_035707525.1 Pseudonocardiaceae bacterium | reverse complement strand
CAACACGTTCCATCTGATCGCGTACAACTCGCTGATCCCGGCCCTGGTGGGCAAGCGGCGGTTGAGCCGGGTCAACGGGCTCATGCAGGTCACCCAAGGTGTGCAGATCGCCGCGCCGCTGGTCGCGGCGGGGCTGCTAGCCGTCGTCGGGCTGCTCGGGGTGATCGTGATCGACCTGGCGTCGATGGTGGTCGCCGTGGTCACGCTTGCGCTGACCAGGCTGCCGCGGTCGGCGACGAGGCCGGCTGGCGCGAGCGCCGCGCCAGCCTCGGTGCGCGCCGACATCGCCGTCGGGTTGCGCTACCTGGGGCAGCGGCCGGCCCTGCTCGGGCTGGTCGCGGTGTTTGGCGCGTTCAACTTCCTGTTCGGGCTGGCGGCTGCCCTGGTGCAGCCGCTGATCCTGTCCTTCGCCGGGCCGTCCGTGCTGGGGGCGCTGATGTTCGCCGGCGGCAGCGGCCTGTTCGTCGGCAGCCTCGTGATGACCGTGTGGAGAGGGCCACGGCGCCGCATCGACGGCATCTACCTGGGTCTGGTGATCGGCGGGACCGCCCTGATGCTGCACAGCCTGCGGCCCTCGGCATGGCTGATCGCGGTGGCCGCGCCGGCCGTGCTGTTCACGCTGCCGCTGCTGAACACGATGTGCATCACGCTGCTGCAGACCAAGGTCACACCGGCGGTCCTCGGGCGGGTGATGGCGACCGTGCGGATGATCGCCACCTCCTCGTTGCCGGGGGCGTTCCTGCTGGCCGGGCTACTGGCGGACCGGGTGTTCGAACCGGCGATGGCGCCGGACGGCTGGCTCGCCGGCAGCGCCGGCGAGCTGATCGGGGTCGGCGAAGGCCGCGGCATCGCGCTGATCTTCCTGTTCGACGGGTTGCTCCTGCTGCTGGTCGCCGCGCTGGCCAGAGCCAATCCGACCTTGCGACACATCGACGACCTGCCGGACGAGCTGCCCGACGAGCAGCCGGAACCCGTCGGCGCGGGCGAGCCTGACGCCACCGCGCGGCTGGCCGGCGACGAACCGGAGCCTGTGGAAAGGAATGTGACCGGTGGCCGATGACCCGACGAGCCGCGAGCGGCTGCTGGCCAGGCTGCTCGCCGAGCGCGGCATCGTTGTCGCGGCCCCGGCGACCGTCCCTCGCCGGTCGCCGGACGCGGTGGTCCCACTCTCGGGTGCCCAGCGTGGCCTCTGGTTCACCGAGCGGTTCGGGCTCGACGCCGGCGCCTACGTCATGCAGGCGTCGCTGCGGCTGCGCGGGCCGTTCGACGTGTCGGCGCTACGGCGTGCGCTGACCACCGTCCTGGCCAGGCACGAGGCGCTGCGCACCCGGATCGTCGAGGTCGACGGCGAGCCGAGCCAGCACGCCGTCGACCCGGGCGAGCTGCCCGACGTGCTGACCGTCGTCGAGCTGACCGGCGGCACCGAGCAGGACGCCAGGCGCCGGGCCGAGGCCGAGGTGGACCGGCCGTTCGATCTCGGCAGCGCGCCGCTGGTGCGCTGCATGGTGCTGGCGCTAGCCGCCGAGGACCACGTGCTGCTGCTGACCGCGCATCACATCGTGTGCGACGACACCTCGATGTCAGTGCTGGTCGACGAGCTCGGCCACTGTTATGGCGCGTTCGTCGCCGGCCGGGCGCCGGAGCAGGCCGAGCCGGCGGTGAGGTTCGGTGACTTCGTGCTGTGGCAGGCCGGGCGGCTCGCCGCCGGCGAGCGCGAGCGGCAGCTCGACCATTGGCGGCAGCGGCTGGCCGGCGCGCCGGCCGTGCTCGACCTGGCGACCGACCGGCCCCGGCCCGCAGTGCGCACGGTCGCCGGTGCGAGCCACCAGTTCACCGTGCCGGCCGGCGTCGCCGCCCGGGTCACGGCGCTGCGCACCGCCACCGGTCACACCCTGTTCACCACGCTGCTCGCCGCGTACGGCGTGCTGCTGAGCCGCAACCACGCCGGTGGGGCCGGGACCGACGTGGTGGTCGGCGCACCCACCACCAGCCGGCCGCTGCCGGACCTGAACGGCGTGGTCGGCATGTTCGTCAACACGATCGCGCTGCGGCTGGACACCGCCGGCGACCCGACCGTGGCGCGGCTGCTGGACCGGGCCAGGCAGGTGTGCACCGACGCGCTCGGCAACGCCGACGTGCCGTTCGACCAGGTCGCGGCGGCCACCGCCGGGCCCCGCGACCCCAGCCACCACCCGCTGTTCCAGGTCATGCTGGTGCTCAACCAGGGCAGCGGCACCGGCGTCTGGGCCGGGCTGGCCGCCGAGCCGTTCCCGATCGGCCGGTCCACCAGCCGCTTCGACCTCACCCTGGTGATCGCCGACACCGGCGCAGCCGAATGGCCGGCCGTGCTCGACTACAGCACCGAGCTGTTCGACGCCGCCACCATCGCCCGGCTCGCCGACCAGTTCCTCGCGGTGCTCGCCGCGATGAGCGCCCTGCCGCAGGCCCGGCTGTCCGAGCTGGACCTGCGCACCGAGGCGGACCGCACCGCCGTCACGGCGCTCAACGCCTCCGGCCCGCCGGCCGCCGGCCACTGCGTCGTCGAGCAGATCCGCGAGCAGGCCGCCCGCACGCCCGACGCGGAGGCGGTCCGGGTGATCGGCGGCGGCGCGCTGAACTACCGCGAGCTCGACGAGCGGTCCAACCACCTCGCGCACCGGCTGCGCTCGCTCGGCGTCGGGCCGGAGACCCCGGTCGGGATCGCGCTGCCGGCCGGCCCGCCGGCGCTCGTCGCGCTGCTCGGCGTGCTCAAGGCCGGCGGCGCCTACCTGCCGCTGGACCCGGCGCACCCGCCGCGCCGGCTCGCCGCCGTGCTCGCCGACAGCGGCGCCGAGGTGCTGATCGCCACCGGGACGGTCGCCGGGTTCGACGGCACGGTCCTGGATCCGGCCGAAGGCGGCGCCGCGGCCGAGCCGCCCGCGCTGGAACCGGACGCCCGGCGGCTCGCGTACCTGATCTACACGTCCGGTTCGACCGGCGCGCCGAAGGGCGTCATGGTCCAGCACGACACGCTGCGCAACCTGACCGCGGCGTTCGTCGCCAGGCATGGCTTCGCCGCCGGTCAGCGGCTGCTGATGATCCCGCCGCTGAGCTTCGATGCCTCGGTCGGTGACGTCTTCCCGGCGCTGGTCAGCGGCGCGACGCTGGTGCTGCACCCGGAGCCGGCCGAGCTGGACGGGCCCGGCCTGGTGCGGCTGTGCACCGAGCACGGCATCACCTCGGTGGACACCGCCGCGGCGTTGTGGCGGCGCTGGGTCACCGACCTGGCCGGCCTCGCCGACGCCACCGCCGGCTGCCCGCTGACCGTGATGATGATCGGCGGCGAGGCCGCACCGGCCGCCACCGTCCGGAGCTGGACCGAGCTGACCGGCGGCCGGATCGCGCTGTTCAACCACTACGGCCCGACCGAGGCGACGGTGTGCGCCACGACCCACCTGGCCGGCGACCCCGGGCCGGCCGGCGCGGCGCTGCCGATCGGCCGGCCGCTGCCGGGCGTTCGGGTCTACGTTCTCGACGCCGGCCTGCGGCCCGCTCCGGTGGGCGTTCCCGGCGAGCTGTACATCGGCGGGCTGGCCCCGGCCCGCGGCTACCGCGGCGCACCGGCGGAGACCGCGGCGGCGTTCGTGCCGGACCCGTTCACCGGCGAGCCGGGCGCGCGGATGTACCGCACCGGCGACCTGGTGCGGCTCGCCCCGGAGGGCGTGCTGGAGTTCGCCGGCCGAGCGGACGAGCAGGTGAAGATCCGCGGCAACCGCATCGAGCCGGCCGAGGTGCTCGCGGCGCTGGCCGCGCATCCGGCGATCGCCCAGGCCGCCGTCCAGGTCCGCCCCGACCAGCACGGGCAACCGGCGCTCGTGGCCTTCGTGGTGGCCGCGGCGGACCGGGAACGTCCGGACGCAGCGACGTTGCGCGCGTTCTGCGCCGACCGGGTTCCCGATTACATGCTGCCTGCGGCGTACGTCTGGCTGGCCGAGCTGCCGCTGACCGTGCACGGCAAGCTCGACGCCGCTGCCCTGCCTTCGGCGCTGCCGGACGGCGCGTTCGCGCCGGAGGCCGCGTTCGTGGAACCGCGAACCGCGGTCGAACGCACGCTCGCGGAGATCTGGTCTGAGGTACTCGGCGTGCCGAGGATCGGCCGGCACGACAGCTTTTTCGCACTCGGCGGGCATTCGCTGCTTGCCGCTCCGGTGCTGGCCAAGGTGCGCAGGCTGCTCGGCGTGACGCTGCCGCTGCGGACCCTGTTCGCCGCCGGCGATCTGGCCGAGCTGGCCGAGGCCGTCGAGCAGGCCGGCCACACCGACGCGGCCTCGTTCGCCGCTGCCTACCAGGTCGCCGTGCCCAAACCGGCCCAGCTGCACGCCGACGCAACGCCGCCGGACGATGTCGTGGCCGCCGGACCGGCAGACGGCGGCCCGGTACGCACGGTGTTTCTCACCGGCGGCACCGGGTTCCTCGGCGCGCACCTGCTCGCCGAACTGCTGGCCCACACCGACGCGCACGTGCACTGCCTGGTGCGCGCCGACTCGCCGCAGTTGGGCACCGCCCGGCTGCTGGCCAACCTGCG
>DASSUA010000266.1:0-2008 GCA_035707525.1 Pseudonocardiaceae bacterium | reverse complement strand
GCCGGGCAGGCCGTGGGTGAGCAGGTTGACCCAGAGGATCTGGGCGGGCAACAACGGTACCGCCAGGCCGACGACCGGGCCGATGAGCATGACCAGCAGCTCGGCGAGGCCGCCGGCGAGCGCGTAGCGCAGGAACCGCCGGATGTTGTCGTAGATGCGCCGCCCTTCCCGTACGGCGTCGGCGACGGTAGCCAGGTTGTCATCGACGAGTACGAGGTCGGCGGCCTGCCGGGCGACCTCGGTGCCGCCGCCCATCGCCACGCCGATGTCCGCGACGCGCAGGGCCGGGGCATCGTTGACGCCGTCGCCGGTCATCGCCACGACGTGGCCCCGCTGCTGGAGCGCGGCGATGATGTCCAGCTTCTGCTCGGGTTGGATGCGTGCGAACACCCGGGCCCGGTCGGCCAGGTCGGCGTCCATCGCCGTGCCCTGGGGGCCTAACGCGTCGCCGCGCACCACATCCGCACCGTCGGCGGTGATGCCCAGCTGGTCGCCGATCGCCGTGGCGGTGGCGGGGTGGTCGCCGGTGATGAGCACGAGCCGGATCCCCGCCGCCGCGAACGCCGCTGCGATGCCCGGCGCGGTCGTGCGCAGCGGATCGCCCACGGCGATGAGCCCCAGCGGCCGCAGGCCGCTGGGGCGCTCGGGCCGGCCCGGGTCGTCGCGCACCCCGGCCGCGACGGCCACCAGCCGCAAGCCGTCCGCTGCGAGCGCGTGTGCGGCCGCGACGGCCGCCTGCCGGGTGGTGGGGTCGGTGTCGACCACCGGTGCCATGAAGACCGTCTCCGGTGCGCCCTTGCACACGACGAGGTAACGCCCGCCTGGTCCACGGTGGACGGTGGTCATGCGCCGGGTTGCCTGTTCGAAGGGTTCCTCCGTAACCCGGGGCCACGCTGCTCGCTCGGCCGCCGGGTCGAGCCCGCACCGGGCGGCGAAGGCCACCAGGGCCGCCTCAAGGGGGTCGCCGATCGCGGCCCAGTGCGGTCGGTCCGCGGTCGGCTCGGCGATCGAGGCGTCGTTGCACAGCAGGCCCGCGCGGGCGAGGTCGACCAGCGGCGTGGGCAGCCGGCCACGGTACGCGCCACCGGCGCCGAGGACCTCGCCGGACGGCTCGTATCCGGTACCGGTCACGGCGTACTGCGCACCGTCCGGTGTGAGCACGCGTTGTACCGTCATCCGGCCCTCGGTCAGGGTGCCGGTCTTGTCGGAGGCCATCACGGTGACCGAGCCGAGCGTCTCCACCGCGTGCAGCCGTCGCGGGATGGCCTTGGACCGGGCCATCCGCCGGGCACCGAGGGCCAGCGCGAGCGTGACCACGGCTGGTAGGGACTCCGGCACGGCGGCCACGACCAGGCTCACCGCGGTGATGGCCATGTCCACAAGCGACCGGCCGGAGATCATGCCGATCGCGAAGATCAGTGTGGACAGGCCGACCGCGGTGGCGCCGAGCACCCGGCCGAGCGCGGCGAGGCGGCGCTGCAGCGGGGTGAGGCCGGGCCGGGTTGCGGCCACCAGAGCGCTGATCCGGCCGAGCGCGCTGTGCTCGCCGGTGCGCTTGACGATGCCGGCCGCCCGGCCGGTTACCACCACGGTCCCCGCGTACGCCTCGGCACCGGCCGACCGGGTCACCGTGACCGACTCGCCGGTGAGTGCCGACTCGTCCAGGCGCAGCCGGTGCGCCGAGACCAGCCGGAGGTCGGCCGGGACCACGTCGCCCGGCTGCACCCGTACCAGGTCGCCGTGGACCAGTTCGGCGGCGGGGATGACGGCGTCGCGGCCGTCCCGCACGACCCGGGCGAGCGGTGCGGCCAACCGGTCGAGCGCGGCGATCGCGCGGTCTGCCCGGACCTCCTGCACTACGCCGATGGTGGTGTTGACGACGACCACCAACGCGATGACCAGGGTGTCGGCATAGTCGGCCAGGGCGGTGGTGACGGCGCCCGCGGCCAGCAGCAGGGCGACCAGCGGGTCGGTGAGCTGGCGGGCGATGCGGGCGCTCAGGCGCCGG
>DASSUA010000265.1:0-2139 GCA_035707525.1 Pseudonocardiaceae bacterium | reverse complement strand
CGACGGGCGCTGGGTGCAGCTCTTCGACGACCGCCCGGGACTCGAATCCACCATCCCCTGACTTCGCCTCAGGCGGCCCCGGCTCGCAGACGGCGCGAGCCGGGGCCCTCATCACGCCGGTCACCCTCAGCGACTTCACCGGGCGACGAGCATCACTCACGCGTCACTCAACGGCGATGATCATGAAGCTATCGCCCTTCGTGATCGATTCACCCGGATCATGATCGCTGCAGGGTGTGGCTCGTCTAGGGGGATGGGTTCGGCCGGCGTGGGTCGGTGCTGGGTGTGGGGGTGGCGGAAAGCTCGGGTATCGCTTTGCGGGGTGATGTGACTGATTGGTCAACCGGACGGTGTGCCGTTGACCAATCGGTCACGGGAAGCTCGGGGGTGATGCCGGTCCGTCGTTCTTGGTCGTCGGGCGGGTGCGGCGCTGCGGAGGATGGGCGCGGTGGCGCGGACCCGCGCTGGCCGCAGCGCGGGGGGCCATGATCGTTTGTTGCGGTGCCGGTAACCGTGCTGAGCGCGGCTCGTGCCGCCGAAACGACGATCACGAACCACCCCCATAGAGCCGCCCTGTGGCAGCGCCGTAATCCCAGTCCCTGCACCGTGCAGTTGAGGCCTCCCGCCACCGCATCCGGGTGACGACCTGTGATCACGGTGCGATCGCGTTCTCACCCGTTCGAGGACCGCCTCCAGGAGCCGGCAGTGGCCGGTGACGGGCGGTGAGCCGCTTCTTGCGACGATCGGCTGGATGTGCAGCCGCCGCCATTGTCGATCACGTGATCGGTTCTAGGGTCGATCGAGGATCGTGGTGATCGCGGGGCGTATCGGTGGAGGGGCGACCTTTGACGGAGGTGCGCAGCGCCCGGTTGTCGTTCGGTCAGGAACGGTTCTGGTTCCTGGAGCGCCTGGCGCCGGGCAACGCGGTGTACCACCTACCGGTCGCGCTGCGCCTGCGCGGCCGGCTCGACCTGGACGCGCTGCGCCGGGCGCTCGGTGCCGTGGTCGCGGCGCACGAGTCGCTGCGCACGCGGTTCGTCGAGGTCGCCGGCACGGCGTACCAGGTCGTCGAGGACACCGCGACAATTCCGCTGCGGATGGTGGGTGCCGGTTCGGAGGGTGAGCTCACCGACCTGCTGCACGAGGAGGTGCGCGCGCCGTTCGAGCTCGGCGGCGCGCCGCTGGCGCGGGCGTTGCTGGTCCGGCTGGCGCAGGACCACCACGTCCTGCTGGTCACGATGCACCACATCGTCTCCGACGCGGTGTCGCTGCGGGTGTTCCTGGACGGGCTCGCCGCGGCCTACGGCGGGGCGGCCGTCGTCACCGGCACCGGCCCGCAGTACGCCGACTTCGCGCAATGGCAGCGCGAGCGGCTCTCCGGGCCGGCCGCCGAGCAGCACCTGGCGTTCTGGCGCGAGCACCTGGCCGCAGCGCCCGAGGTGCTCGAGCTGCCGGCCGACCGGGTCCGTCCCGCCGTGCAGAGCTACCGGGGAGCCACCCACCGGTTCGACCTCGACCCCGGCCTCGTCCGTGACGTCGAGGAGGTGGGCGCCCGCCACGGGGCGACCCCTTACATGGCGTTGCTGGCCGGCTTCGTCACGCTGCTGCACCGGTACACCGGCCAGGTCGACATCGTTGTCGGGACGCCGGCGGCCAACCGTGCCGGCACGGAACTGGCCGGCGTGATCGGGTTCTTCGTGAACACCCTCGTGCTGCGCACGCGGCTTGACGGCGACCCGTCGTTCGCCGAGCTGCTGCGGCGGGTGCGCCGCACCGCGCTCGCCTGCTACGAGCACGCCGAACTGCCGTTCGAGAAGCTCGTCGACGAGCTGTCGCCGGCCCGCGACCTGAGCCGCAGCCCGGTGGTCCAGGTGCTGTTCGCCGTGCACGACGCGGCGTCGCTCACGGTGCCGATGCCTGGCCTGCTCACCGAGCCGGTGCCGCTGGACTCGGCGGCGACGCAGTTCGACCTGGTGCTCACGATCGAGCGGACCGGCGGCGGCCCGGCCGGCGTCGTCGAGTACAGCACCGACCTGTTCGACGCGGGAACGATCGAACGGATGGCCGCCCACCTGACGACGCTGCTCGCCGGCGCCGTCGCCGAGCCGGACCGGCCGGTCTCGCAGTTGCCGATCGCCG
>DASSUA010000264.1:0-2200 GCA_035707525.1 Pseudonocardiaceae bacterium | reverse complement strand
GGTGGTGGTCATGGGCACCTCCGGGAGGTCTGGTCGGTCGACCATGCGGAAGCTGCGACCGGAGATGAGCAGGACGGTGGCGCGATGGCCGAGCCGGTCGAGGCCGGCGTTGGCGAGGAGCGGGTCGCCGAACAGCTCCGGCCATTCTTCGGGCGCGCGATTGCTGGTCAGGACGATGCTGCCTTTCTCGTAGCGGCCGCTGATCACGTCGTAGAGGTCGACCGGGCCGGTCGGTGGCAGCGGCTTCAGGCCGAAGTCGTCGATCACCAGCAGGGCCGGGGTCAGGTAGCGCTGGAGCCGCTGCTCGGCCGTCCCGTCGGCCCGCCCGGCGTGGAGGTGGCGCAGGAGCTGGTCGGCGGTGGTGTAGAGCACCTCGAAGCCCTGGCGGGCCGCCTCGTGGGCGACGGCCTGGGCGAGATGGGTCTTGCCGACGCCGGTCTGGCCGCAGATCAGGGCGTTGCGGCGCTGGCGGACGAACGCGCAGGTCGCCAGATCGAAGACCTGCTGGCGGTTGATGCTCGGGTTGAAGCCGAAGTCGAACAGCTCGAGGGTCTTGGTGGTGTCGACCGCGCCGCGGCGCAGCCGGAGATCGAGCCGCTTGTGCTCGCGGCGTTCGGCCTCGTCCTGGACCAGGCGGGCCAGGAACTCGACGTACGACCACTGCTCGGCGATCGCCTGCTGGGTGCGGACCTCGAGCGTGTCGAGGATGCCCGAGAGCCGCAGGCGGCGGAGGTGGGGCGCCAGTTGATGGGGCAGCTCACTCGCGGTCATCGTGGGTCCCTCCGAACAGCCCGCGGACCAGCTCGCCGGCCTGCCGGGCGAAGGTGAAGCGGCCGCTCGGCGCCGGGGGGGCCGGCCCATCCGGGGCCACCCGGTCCAAGCCGGTCGCCAGGATCCGCTTCAGCGTCGGGTACTCGGGGCTGTCGTAGTGGAGCGCCCGTCGGCAGGCCCGCTCCAGCCGGGCGGCGCCGAACGTCGCGCCCAGGCGGAGGACCCGCTGGGCGACCTTCAGCCGGTCCTCCGGGCGATGGTCCAGCAACCGGCCGACCAGCGCCGTGGTGGCCGGGCCGATCGCCTCGGCCTGGGTCCGGCAGGTCGCCCGGCTGGCGACCAGGCCCGGGACCTTGTGGGGCGGCAAATGCGCCAGGATCGTCAGCCGGTCACCCGGCCGGCGGGCCCGATCGTGGGTCGCCACCAGCGCGTGGTCGGCCGTGAACAGCTCGACCGTCCGGGCGCCGCCGCGGATCCAGAGCGTCTGGCCGACCAGCCGGAACGGCACGGAGTAGTAGGCGCCCTCGAAGACGACGTAGCCGTCGCGGTAGACCGCCGCCCGCTTCCAACTGGCCGGGTCGTACGCGACCGCCGGCAGCGGCCGCAGCGCCGCCCGCTCGACCTGCTCGAACCGCTCCAGCGGCGGCGCCTTGGTCGTGCCGTGGGTCCGCCGCCCGGCCACCCCGATCAGCCAGTGGCGCAGCTTGCCGTTCAGCACGTCGGCCGGCTCCGGCTCGCGACCGGCCAGGAAGTTCCGGGCGACGTAGTGGACGCCGCCCTGCTCGACCTTCCCCTTCAGGTGCGGCGTCCGCGGCGGCAGCGCCGCGATCCGGAACCCGTAGTGCTTGGCGCACTCCCGGTAGGCCCGCTGGACGACCGGATCGTGCAGGCTGGCCCGGACGATCGCCGCCTTCAGATTGTCCAGCACGACCCGCTCCGGCACGCCACCGAAGAACTCGAACCCGTGGCGGTGGCACAGCAGCCAGGTCTCGACCCGCTGGTCGAACACCACCTCGGCGTAGCTGTGCCGACTCCAGGCCAGCACCAGCACGAACACCCAGGCCTTCCGCACCCGCCCGTCGGCCGGGTCGATCGCCCGGCCGGCCGCGCCGAAGTCGACCTGCGCCTCGCTGCCCGGCGGCACCTCCACCCGTACGAACGCCTCCGGGGTCGCGGGCGGCTCCAGCCGGCGGACCAGCCGCCAGACCGCGCTGTAGCTGAGCGGCTCCCGGTGCCGCTCCTCCAGCCGCGCCTTGATCGCCGCGACCTCCAGGCCACGCGCCCGCAGCGCCACGATCTCCTCGCGATACCGCTCGACCGTCGAGACCTGCTGCGGCGGCAGCCTCGCCGGCAGGCTCACCTGCAACCGCGCCTCGAGCTCGCCGACCGCGGGGAGCGGGCCATCGAGCACCCCCTCGCGTTCGGCCCA
>DASSUA010000263.1:0-6115 GCA_035707525.1 Pseudonocardiaceae bacterium | reverse complement strand
GATCGGCTCGCAGGCCACGGTTGCGCGGCTCGGCGTCGCGCCGCTGGGCAGGCTGGCCGGCAGCGCCGTCGCGGCGGTCGAGCCGCACCGGTTCACGCTGGCGCCGGTGCCGGCGGTGCGGCGGTTGTTGGAGCGGCTCGGGTGGCGGGCCGAGGACGTCGACCTGTGGGAGATCAACGAGGCGTTCGCCGCGATGGTGCTCTCGGTGCTGCACGAGCTGCCGCAGGTCGATCCGGAGCGGGTGAACGTGCACGGCGGGGCGATCGCCTACGGGCATCCGCTCGGCGCGTCGATGCCGCGCGTGATCGTGGACGTGTGCCGGCATCTGCGGTCGCGTGGCGGTGGGCGCGGGATCGCCACCGCGTGCGTCGGCGTCGGTCAGGGTATGGCCGTCGCGGTGGAGGTCTGAGACCGCTCTCAGATGCGGCGGGCCAGGCCCGGGTACTCGACGACAAGGCCCTCGTCGTCGACGGTGAGCACGGTGGTGCGCTGGTTCCGGGTGAACCTCACGACACACGGTCCGGTTTCGACCGGGTCACTGCGGTAGTTGTGCCGGACGAGGTCGACGGACAGGTCGGGCAGGCCCACATACACGATCGGCAGGTCGTGCTCGCCCGACCGGTGGTGCAGCCCGAGGCGCCGCACCGGCAGCGCGTTGAACAGCACGCAGGCGGCGACGTCGACGTCGACCGCGCCGTCGAACGCGGTGCGCTTGGCCCCCTGGCCGTGGTCGATCAGCCAGATCCCGTCCTCGGACCGGTTGAGGATCACCTGGCGCTCGCCGCCGATGGTGACCGAGCGAACCGACACCCGGCTGACGATGCCGTTCTCCTCGGTTGCCAGCGAGTAGGTCGCCGCGAACGCCGGCTGGTCGCCGGCCGCCGGTGAGACGACCGCGCCGGTCGCGCGCGTCCCACGCTCGGACAGTACGAGCCTGACCCCCTCCAGCCGTGGCACATCGAGCCCCTGCCAGGTCAACATCATTGTCACCCGATCGACCCTAGCGGTCGGGTGACCTGACCGGCTCGGCGTCAACCCGCACCGCCGGCAAGAATCTCGGCGAGCACCGCCGGCGCGATGTTCCCGCCGGAGAGGACCGCGACCGTGCGCCCGGCCGGCAGCTCGTCGGCGCGGAACAGATAGCCGGCCGCGGCCACGGCCCCGCTCGGCTCGGCGACCTGGCGAAACTGCGCCGCCAGCACCCGGATCGCCTCGGCGATCTGGTCATCGGTCACGGTGACGATGTCGTCGACGTAGCGGTGCACGTGCGGCCAGGTCAGCCGGCCCAGCTCGATCGCCCGCAGCCCGTCGGCGATCGTGCGCCGCGCCCGCTCCACGTCCCAACTGATCCGCTCGCCCCGCCGCAGACTTTCGGCGGCGTCCGCGGCCAGTTCGGGCTCCACGCCGATCACCCTGGCCCGCGGGCACAGCGCCTTGACGGCGACCGCTACCCCCGAGATCAGCCCGCCGCCACCGATCGGCACCAGCACGACATCGACGTCCGGCAGATCCTCGGCGATCTCGAGCCCGACCGTGCCCTGACCGGCCATCACGTCGGCGTGGTCGTACGGCGGGACCAGCGCCAGGCCCAGTTCGTCGGCCAGCGTCTCGGCCGCGACCTCGCGCTCCTGCGGCGGCACCAGCCGCACGGTCGCGCCGAGTGCCCGCACCGCGTCGACCTTGGCCGGGTTCGCATTCGACGGCATCACGATCGTCGCGTCGAGGCCCACCAGGCTCGCCGCGAACGCCAGCGCCCTGGCGTGGTTGCCCGACGAGTGGGTGATCACACCGCGGCCGCGGCCGAGCCGCGCCACCGCGTTCGTCGCTCCCCGCAGCTTGAACGCGCCGGTCGGCTGCAGGTTCTCCGGCTTGATCCACAGCGGCCGTCGTGGATCCTGCGCGGGCGCCGGCACCAGCGGGGTCCGCACCACGCTGCCGTCGATACGCTGCGCCGCCGCCCGGACGTCCTCGATCGTGATCACAGCTGGCCAACCCACTCGGCGATTGGTTTCAGGTCAGCCTCCCGCAGCCCAAGGTGCGAGGCCACCGGAACCAGCAGCGTCGGCGCCGCGCGCTCCCGCGCCCATTCGTCGTCCAGCTCGGTGAACCCGTCGTCGATCCACGCCAGCGGCCGGTCACCCGCCCATTCGCCGACCTTCGGCCGCTTCACCAGCGCGCCGGTGCCGAGCCTGATCACGGGTAGGGCCGGCAGCCCCACCCTCGGCGCGATCCACTCGTTGGCCTGCTGTTCCCACGTCGTCGCCCACACCAGCTCCAGCCCGTGCTCGCGGGCGAACGCGGTCAGCAGCGGCCCGTGCCCGGCGTTCAGCCAGACCCGCAGGCCTTCCGGCCCCCACATCAACCCCGGCTGGTACCGGTGCTCCTCATATCCGGCTGGCGGCTCCGGAGCGTCGTGCGGATTCAGCACCCCGTCGACGTCCAGCAGCAGAGCCGGCCCGACCTTCGACATCGCCCCAATGTACGAGTACGGCCGTACCGGCAATCGGGCCGGTAGCCTCGGCCCGATGGGCACCACGTACGTCCACACCTGCACGCTGTGCGAGGCGACGTGCGGGATCAAGGTCACCGTGGACGGCGGCCGCGTGGTGGACGTCCGGGGCGACGAGCGGGACGTGTTCAGCCGGGGTTACATCTGCCCCAAGGCGACCGCCCTCGCCGACCTGCACCACGACCCCGACCGGCTGCGGCGGCCGCTCGTGCGGACCGGTCGGCAGTGGCGCGAGGCCGGTTGGGCGGAGGCGTTCGACCTGGCCGGAGGGCATCTGCGACGCATACGCCGGACGCACGGCAAGGACGCGATCGGCGTCTACCAGGGGAACCCGACCGTGCACAACCTCGGCCTGGTGACCTACGGCCAGCTGCTGTTTCGAAACCTGCGCACGCGCAACCTGTTCTCGGCGACGTCGGTCGACCAGCTGCCGCACATGCTGGCCGCGCTGCAGATGTTCGGCCACCAGCTGCTGATGCCGGTGCCGGACGTCGACCGGTGCGACCTGTTCGTGTGCCTCGGCGGTAACCCGGCGGTGTCCAACGGAAGCATCATGACCGCGCCGAACATGCGGGCCAGGCTGCGCGCGATCCGAGATCGGGGCGGGAGCGTCGTCGTGATCGACCCGCGGCGGACCGAGACCGCGGCCCTGGCCGACCGGCACCTGTTCATCCGGCCTGGCACGGACGCGCTGCTGCTCATGTCGCTGGTCAACGTGCTGTTCTCGGACGACCTCGTGTCCCGCGTGCCGCCCCTGCTGCGCGGCGTGGACACGATCCGCACGGCCGCGACCGGCTTCACGCCGGCGGCGACCGCGCCCGTCACCGGCGTGGACCCGACGCAGGTGCGGGAGCTGGCTTTGGCGCTCGCGACGACCGAGCGCGCGGTGCTCTACGGCCGGGTCGGCGTGTGCACCCAGGAGTTCGGCGGCCTGGCGGCGTGGCTCGTCGTGGTCGTGAACGCACTCACCGGGCACCTGGACACTCCGGGCGGGTCGATGTTCACCAGCCCGGCGATCGACCCGGTGCCGCTGCTGGCGCGGTTGCGCCACGGCGGCGGGTTCGACCGCTTCCGCAGCCGGGTGAGCGGGCTGCCCGAGTTCGGTGGCGAGCTGCCGGTGGCCGCGCTTGCCGAGGAGATCGAGACGCCCGGCCCGCGGCAGATCCGCGCGCTGATCACCTCGGCCGGCAACCCGGTGCTGTCCACCCCGAACGGCGCCCGGCTCGAGGCCGCCACGGCAAGGCTCGACTTCATGGTCTCGATCGACCCCTACCTCAACGAGACGACCAGGCTCGCCGACGTCATCCTGCCGCCGACCGGCCCTCTCGAGCGCCCGCACTACGAGATCGCGCTCGCGATGTACTCGGTTCGCAACATCGCCAAGTACGCCCCGGCGGTCTTCCAGCGGACGCCCGAGCAGCGGCACGACTGGGAAATCTGCGTCGAGTTGGCCACCCGGCTGTTCCCGTTCGGCCGGGTGGTGCGCCCGGCCGCCCGCCGGCTTTCCCCCGAGAAGCTGCTCGGCCTCGCCCTGCGCGCCGGCGGGACCGGCCTGTCCAGCCGAACTCTGCGCAACGCCCCGCACGGCGTCGACCTCGGCCCGCTCCAACCCCGGCTGCCCGGACGCCTGCGCACCCCCGATCGCAAGGTCGACCTGGCGCCGCGGCTCTACCTCGACGACGTGCCCCGCCTGCGCGCCAGGCTCGCCGCCCCGTCCGACCAGATCGTGCTCATCGGGCGCCGCCAACTGCGCAGCAACAACTCCTGGATGCACAACAGCGAGCGCCTGGTCAAGGGCCGGCCGCGCTGCACCCTGCTCGTCCACCCCGACGACGCCGCCGCCCACGGCCTCACTGACGGTGGATTGGCCACCGTCACCTCCCGCGCCGGCGCGATCGACGCCCCCGTCGAGGTCACCGACTCGATCATGCGCGGGGTGGTCAGCCTCCCCCACGGCTGGGGCCATCACCGCGAGGGCGTCCGCCTGACGATCGCCTCCGCGCACCCGGGCGCAAGCATCAACGACGTCACCGACGAGGGACGCGTCGACCCCCTGACCGGAACCAGCGCTCTGTCCGGCCTTCCGGTCACGATCACCCCTGCCGCCCGGTAGCCCGGTTTTCGGTCTCCGCGACAAGATGATCTTGGCCGGCACTCTTTTGCTCTGAGAGCCGGCTGGCATCGGGGGCTGACCAGCGGAAATGGGACCACGTCCTGGAGCGATAGGCGATGCCAGCCGGCTCTCAGAGCAAAGAAAAGTGGCCGATAAGTGAGAGAATTTCGAATCTGGCCTTTCGGCTGTGGGGCTGATGAGTGTGTGGCTTCTCGCGCCGGGCGCCGGCAGCTCTGTAGCGGGAGGTCATGATCGCCGTTGGGGGTGATTCCTCTGGAGGACTGTCCTCCACCGTCCGGCCTGTGCCTGGCCTGTCGCTGTCAGCGGCTTGCCCGGGCCACGGACACCGCCCGACAGCGGTGATCATGACGTGGTTGCCCTTCGTGGTCGATTGGCCGGGCCATGATCGTCGTTTTGGTGCCGCCAACCGCGCTGCGCGCGGCTCACGGCACCGAAACGGCGATCATGAGCCGCATCGGACCTCCGCGATCACCGCGATGCGCCACTGTGGTTACCGAAAGTGACCAGTGCGGATAACGGCTCAGCGGGACAGGCACAGCCGGCCACCTGATGGGCCAGCACGCGGTGCAAGATCACCGAAAGTGTGAACTCACCATGCAACCTGGGCGCCGAGGTGCATGGTGGCTTCACACTTTCGGTGATCATGAACGATGGCGCGTCGCCGGCTCGCCAGCGGGCAGCGCGTGGGCGTCATTCGGTCCTTGTCGCGAAGCGAATGACGCCCACGCACCTTGGGCGGAGCGAGTGACGCCCACGCACCTTGGGGCGGAGCGAATAACGCCCACGCACTGCCCGCTGGATCGCCGCTGGGCGACCGCCGTCGAGTGCGGATCGCCCTTGAGGTCGCGCAACGTAGCGATACCTGACTACTTTCGGTGATCAATGAACGGAGTTGGGACCGGCGCCGGCCGCTGACTTCGGCACTTGGGGAGCTTCAGTTGCACAACTGCAACTGAAGCTCCCCAAGTGCCGAAATGGAGGGTGGCGGCTGCCCAGCCAGGGCTCCTTGGGAGTCCGGTGGTTGAGGTCCAGGTCAGGGCGTGGGCTCGAGGGTGATTGTGGTCCAGGCGCCGACGTGGATGCGGTCGCCGGGGCGGACCGGGATCGGTACGCCGACCTCGATGGGGCGGGGGTCGTCGTTGATGGTGGTGCCGTTGGTTGAGCCGGGGTCGGTGATGGTCCAGCCGCCGTCCGGGTGGGGTTGCAGGACGGCGTGCAGGTGGGAGACGCCTGGGTCCTCCGGCGGGCCGGTCAGGTCGATCTCGGGGTTGAGGCCGCGCGAGGTGCTGTGGCGGCCGATGACCATTTGGGGGCCGGCGAGGGGGACGCGGCGCGGGGGGTAGACGGCGGGAAAGGCGATGGATGCGGCGTCGGGGCCGTGCTGGGCCATGACGGTCTCGTAGTACCAGCGGTCGGCGGTGATGACGGCGGCCACTCCTGCCGGGGCCGCCGCCGCAAGGCCGGTTCCGGCA
>DASSUA010000262.1:0-8351 GCA_035707525.1 Pseudonocardiaceae bacterium | reverse complement strand
CGCATTCCGCCGTTCCAGCGCGGCTTCAAGTGGGAAGCGACCGATGTCGTCAAGCTGTTCGACAGCATCGTCCGGGGATTCCCGATCGGCAACTTGCTGCTGTGGCGCCGGCCGGCGCCACAGCAGCGGATTCAGGTGGGGCCGCTGGAGGTGCATGCCCCGGCGATCGACTCCGGACTCTGGGTCGTCGACGGCCAGCAACGGATCATCAGCCTGGTCGGCGCGCTCACAAGCGCTGAGTCCGCCACCGACAGTCGCTTCCGGGTCCATCTGGACATCGAGAGCGGGCAGTTCCACACCGCTGGCGCCCGCCAACTACCCCCCGTGTCGTGGATCCCGGTGAGCGTGCTGCCCGACACCACCCGGCTACTGGCCTGGATGCGATCCAACACCGACTGGCTTCAGTCCGAACAGATGGCCCGCCTGGAGCAGGCCGCGAAGGCGATCCGCGAGTACCAGATACCGACCTACGTCGTGAGCTCGGCCGACGAGGAGCAGCTCGTAGAGATCTTCGCCAGGATGAACACGAGCGGAAAGCCGCTCACGAAGCCCGAAGTGTTCCACGCTCTCCATTCCGGCATGAGCCCTGAAGAACCGACCGACCTGCACAGCCTGAGCCAGAGCACGGCTCAACTCGGTTTCGGCCCGATAGATGAACGGATCGCGCTGCGTTGTGTCCTGGCGTTTCGAGGGGGCGACATCTTCCGGGACGCCTTCGAAGACGAGTTCTCCTCGACGCAGGAGCGTATCGACACTTTCCGCGAGGTGGCCGGCCTGCTCAGCGAGGCCGTGCAATTCCTTCGCGGCGAATGCGCGATCCCGCATGTGCGACTGCTGCCGTATTCGCACGTTATTACCATTCTCGTGCGGTTCGCCCGGCTGCACGGGGCGCCGTCGGGCCGCGCCGCAACACTGCTGCGCCGGTGGGTCTGGCGAGGCGCCGTGGCCGGAACCAGGGCCAAGGGGATTTCGGTTTCCGACGTACGCGGCCAGGTGTTCGTGGTTGATGCATCGACCGATCCGCTTCATGCGGCCCAGGCATTGCTCGCCTTGGTTCGGCAATATCCGGACTTCGCGCCCGACCTACACAAGGTGCACTTCCGGGACGCGATGGCCAAGATCAGCACGCTGGGCCTGCTGTCGGCGGAACCCCGCGAGCTGGACACCGGCGAGTTGGTCGACGTGGCCGGGTTGCTTGCCGCCAGAAGTCCTCTGCATCCGATCCTGCCCGATCGTTCGCACCCGCTTTCTCATACGATGGCCAACCGCGCGGTCGCGTCACCGGGCCGAGGCCGGCTGCTACGGGCACTGATCACGCAGGCGTCGGCCGTCATAGCGGGGAGCCACCTTGTCGACGAAAAGGCCAAGCGGCTGCTGCTCGACGAACGGCTGAGCGAGTTCCTGGAGTACCGGCGTGACGCCGTCGAGAAGGTCGTCGTCGGGCATGTTGGCGACATGGCCGAGTGGGGAGCCAGGGACGGGCGGGCCATCTCGGACATAGTTCGCACCGTCGCCTAAGGGGTAGCCGATGGCCACAATGGCGGCGGAAGTACGCCTGCACGGTAGCCGGGTTGGCGAGCTTCACTACGACCGCGGCGGCTCCACGTTCCGCTATGAAGACACGCTTACCGGCCCGGATCATCGCGTGCTCGGCCAGATCTTCGAGGACAACCCGCGCCGCCTGCGGCGGGAACGCACGGGCCTACCGCCATGGTTTGCAAACCTGCTGCCGGAAGGCGAAGTGCGCAGGCAGATCGTCCGCGAACTGGGCGGTGGGGTAATCAATGACTACACACTGTTGCTGCGCCTCGGGGAATACCTACCGGGCGCCGTGACCGTGCACGCAGAACGAGAACCGTCCGATCCGGCCGAATCTGCGCCTGAAGACACGCCTGTTATCCCGCCAGACCATCCGCTGCGGCATTCACAGGCCGGGGTGCAGCTCAAGTACACCGTGTCGGGCGACCGCCTGACCTTTCCAGCATCCGGTGACGGCGCCTGGTGGACGGTCAAGCTGCCCGACCGGCACTGGCGCGACCTACCGATCAACGAATATCTCACCATGACCTGGCTGGCGCGGGCGGGCTTTCCGGTTCCACCTGTACAGCTGGTCCCGGCAAGAACAGTCGGGGGCGTTCCAATCGGCCACGTCGACCCTGAAGAGTCTATCTACCTCATCGAACGGTTCGACCGCACCTCGGCCGGCCGCGTCCATTTCGAGGACTTCGCCCAGGTTGCAGACGTACCACCGATGCTGAAATACAGCGAATCCGGCGCGACCTACGATAGCGTTGCGGCAACCATTAGGCAACTGGCCGGCGAAGTCCATTACGCGGACTTCATCACGCGTTTGGCCGCCATGCTGGTCACCGGCAACACGGACGCCCACCTGAAAAACTGGGCGCTCATTTACCCGGATGGGCGGACCCCGGCGCTCGCTCCGGTCTACGACTTCCACTGTCTGACGATCTACTCTCGTTACCTTTTCGCACCGCTCGCGCTCAGCCTCAACGGCGAGAAGCTCGCCGTCTCGATACGGCCGGACGACTTCCGGCGCCTGGCCGACCGCGCGGGCGCCGATCCGGAACGCACGGTCGCGTATGTAGGCGATGCGGTGAGCCGGCTCCGTGCGGCGTGGACCGACGACGTGCGGGCGGAAGCCGAGTCGGTGCTGCCGGCGCTGGGCAAGCACTTCACCAAGCGGCTCGATTCCCTACCGATCTGCACCGCCGTCTGAGCGTGCGCGCCACCGCAGGCTCGGCGCGCTGGTGAAGCAGCAGTCAGAACACAGGCCGCCGCTGGGCAGGCGGTAGTACAGGCAGCAGCTTCGCCTTCGAAAGGCCGGCGGGTCGCCGTCGAGAAGGGTTCCGGCGCCGCGCAACGGCGGCACGTCGAGCAGGTCCCGGACGAGACCGGCGTCGAACGGGCGGCCGTGCAGCCGGAGCACGGTCACCGTGCCGACCAGGGCCGAGGCGGCGTTGCCCCAGAGCAGGCTCACAGCGACCCGCGTGCAGTCGTGCAGGGCGGTCGCCATCGGGCGCAGGTGCTCGTCGACGAGGACCGCCGGGGTAGCGGCTCGGGTGCCATGAGAAGACACGGCCAGCCCGAACGGGTCGGCGCGCCAGCGCAGCCGCCGGACGCGAAGATCCGGCGGCGGCCTGCCCAGCGCCAGGCAGCCGAGCACCGGTGACCACAGCCTTGCCGCGAACTCCTGGTACAGGATCGAGGCGGCGACCCGGCGTTCGGTGGTCCGCAACCTGGCCGCGTGGCGGTCGACGAGGGCGTCCAGGACGCCGCCGGAGTTGCGGTACAGGTCCGCGGTCGCCGCGGCCCGCGGGTCCGCGGCGAGCGTGAAGAAGGGGCCGAACTCGGCCAGCACGACCGCCAGGCTATTGCCCGCAACTGGAAGACGGTGGGCGGGCCGCACCACGGCCTAGACTGCCTGCGGATCGTGCCGAAGTGGCGGCGAGGAGGTACGGCGTGCGCAAGGTGCTGATCACCAACCGTGGGGAGATCGCGGTCCGGGTGATCAGGGCGTGCCGCGATGCCGGGTTGGCGAGCGTGGCCGTGTACGCGGAGCCGGACCGGGACGCGGTGTTCGTCAGGATGGCCGACGAGGCGTTCGCGCTCGGTGGCGAGACGGCCGGCGAGAGCTACCTGAACATCGAAAAGCTGCTGGACGTCGCGCGGCGGGCGGGCGCGGACGCGGTGCATCCCGGCTACGGGTTCCTGTCGGAGAACGCGGACTTCGCGCAGGCCGTGATCGACGCGGGCCTGATCTGGATCGGGCCGTCGCCGCAGGCGATCCGGGATCTCGGCGACAAGGTGACCGCCCGGCACATCGCCCGCCGGGCGGGCGCGCCGCTGGTGCCGGGAACCCAGGAGCCGGCGTCGGGCGCGGACGAGGTGGTCACGTTCGCCCGGGAGCACGGGCTGCCGGTGGCGATCAAGGCGGCGTTCGGGGGCGGTGGGCGCGGGCTCAAGGTGGCGCGGACGCTGGAGGAGATCCCGCACCAGTACGAGTCGGCGGTGCGCGAGGCGGTGGCCGCGTTCGGGCGTGGCGAGTGTTTCGTGGAGCGCTACCTGGACCGGCCCCGGCATGTCGAGGCGCAGGTGCTGGCCGACCAGCACGGGAACGTGATCGTCGTCGGGACGCGCGACTGCACGCTGCAGCGGCGGCACCAGAAGCTGGTCGAGGAGGCGCCGGCGCCGTTCCTGAGCGACGAGCAGCGCAAGACGATCCACGAGGCCGCCAGGGCGATCTGCAAGCAGGCCGCCTACCACGGCGCGGGCACGGTCGAGTTCCTGGTCGGGCGCGACGGCACGGTGTCGTTCCTGGAGGTCAACACGCGGCTGCAGGTCGAGCACCCCGTTTCGGAGGAGACGACCGGCATCGACCTGGTGCGCGAGCAGTTCCGGATCGCCGCCGGGGAGCCGCTGCGGTTCCACACCGACCCGGTGCCGCGCGGCCACGCGATCGAGTTCCGGATCAACGGCGAGGACCCCGGGCGCAACTTCCTGCCGGCGCCGGGCACCGTGACCAGGTTCGTGACGCCGCAGGGGCCGGGCGTGCGGGTCGACGCGGGGGTCGAGGCCGGCACCGTGATCGGCGGCCAGTTCGACTCGCTGCTGGCCAAGGTGATCGTGACCGGGGCCGACCGGGAGCAGGCCCTGCAGCGGTCCCGCCGGGCGCTCGCGGAGTTCGTCGTGGACGGCATGGCGACCGTGCTGCCGTTCCACCGGGCCGTGCTCGAGGACCCCGCGTTCGCCGCGACCAGCGCCGCCGGCTTCGCCGTGCACACCAGGTGGATCGAGACCGAGTTCGACGCCGAGCTTCCCCCGTTCGACAGCCAGACGGCGGCGGAGCACGACGGCCAGCCGAGGCAGACGATCGTGGTGGAGGTCGGCGGCCGGCGGCTGGAGGTGTCGCTGCCCGGCGGGTTGGCCCTCGGCGGCGGGCCGGCGGGTCAGGGCCAGAGCCAGGCGCCCGGTCACGCGCAGCGGCGGCGGTCCGGCGGCCGGGCCGGCACGGCGGTCTCCGGGGACGCGGTGACGGCGCCCATGCAGGGCACGATCGTGAAGGTGGCGGTCGCCGACGGCGACACCGTGGCGGCCGGCGACCTGCTCGTCGTGCTCGAGGCGATGAAGATGGAGAACCCGGTCACCGCGCACAAGGCGGGCACCGTGGCCGGGCTGAGCGCCGGGCCGGGCGCCGCCGTCGGCCAGGGCGCGGTCATCTGCGAGATCAAAGACTGACGAGCTTGCCGTGGTGCAGCTCGAGGCGCCGGTGCGCGCGCCGGGTCAGCGCGTCGTCGTGCGTCGCGAGCAGGCACGCCGTGCCGGTGGCGACGGTGGCCAGCAGCACTTCGATCACCAGGTCGATCGTCTTGTGGTCGAGGTGCGCGGTGGGCTCGTCGGCCAGCAGCACGGCCGGCCTGACGACGAGCGCCCTGGCCAGGGCGACCCGCTGCTGCTGGCCGACTGAGACCTCGGCCGGGTAGCGCCTGGCCAGCGCCCCGATGCCGAGCGCGTCGAGCAGGCCGGCGGCCCGCGCCAGGGCGTCCGGGGCGCCGCCGAACAGCAGCGGCGCGGCCGCGTTCTCCTCGAGGGTGAGCTCCTCGAGCAGGCCGAGGCTCTGCGGCACGATCGCGAGCGCCGACCACGGTGGCCGTCCGGACGGCGCCGTGACCGTGCCGCTGTCCGGGCGGTCGAACCCGGCGAGGATCGCCAGCAGCGCGCTCTTGCCCGAGCCGGACGGGCCGGCGAGCGTCGCCAGCTCACCCTCGCGCAGCTCCAGGTCGACGCCGCGCAGCACGGCGACCTCGGCCCCGCTGCCGGCCGGGCGGAACGAGCGGGTCACGCCGGTCGCGGTAAGGACGCTCACCACTGCTCCTCCACCTCCATCCGGTCAACGGCGGCCCCGCCCTCGACGACGGCGCCGCCCTTGACGATGACGCCGTCGAGCAGCCGCACCAGGTGGTCGGCGACCGACAGCACGGCCTCGTCGTGCGAGGCGGCGACGACCGTGACGCCGAGGTCCACCAGGTCGCAAAGGGTCCGCACGACGAGCTCGGCGGAGTCCTCGTCGAGCTGCGAGGTCGGCTCGTCGGCCAGCACGACCTCGGCCCCGGCGGCGAGCGCGGTCAGCAGGGCCAGCCGTTGCTGCTGGCCACCGGAGAGCGCCGGCACGGCCCAGCGGGCGGTGCCCGGCAGCCCGAGCCGCTCCAGCATGCCCAGGTCCGGCGGTGGGGCCCCGGCGAGCTGCGCGGCCGTCTGCAGGTTCTCGGCGACGTCGAGGTAGCCGATCAGGTTGTGCACCGGGTCCTGGACGATCAGCTGGATGCGGCGGCGCAGCGCCCGCCGCTGCCGCTCGCTGCACCTCGCCGTCTGCCGGCCGCGGTGCTGGACCCGGCCGGCGGTCGGCCGCTCGATCATCCCGAGCAGGCGCAGCAGCGTCGACTTGCCGGAGCCGGACGGGCCGGCGAGCACGGTGAGCCGCCCGGGCGGCACGTCGATGTCGACCCGCGCGAGCGCGGTGACCTCGCCGGACGGGGTGCGGTAGCGGTGCCGCACGTCGCGCACCGCGAACACCGGTTCGACCGCCGTCTCAGCCACGGAGCAGCTCCCGTACCGGGGTCCGCAGCGCGGACCGCACCGCGATCACCGCCACGACCAGGACAACCATCGAGCCGGCGAGTGAGACCGACAGGCCGAGCGGCAGCAGGCTGGCGGCGATCGGCGACGGGCGCAGCCGCGGAAACGGATCGAAGTGGTGGCTGGCGACGGCGAGCACCGACCAGGCGCCGAGGATGCCGGCGCCGATCGCCACGGCGGTCAAGGCGGCGAGCTCCGCGACGTGCGAGGCGAACAGGGCACCCGGTTTGAGCCCCATCCGGCGCAGCAGCCCGGTCGCCAGCGCGCTGGCCCGGCGCCTGGCCTCGACGGTGACCAGCAGCGTGGCCGCCGCGATCGCGGCGAGCACCAGGCCGAGCGTCACGAAGAAGTCGAACGTCCAGGCCACGACGAGAAACGGCAGCGCGTCGGTGGCGCCGGCGGCGGTGTAGTACCGGCTCGCCGACTCACCGCTTCGCCCCAGTTCGGCGACGGCACGCCCCGGGTCGCCGACGGTCCACACGTACCTGGTGAAGCCGCGCCGGTCGCCGGCGGCGAACCCGTCCCAGCTCATGACGAGCATGCCGGTGGCGTGCTCGCGACCGGGGAACGTCGGCACGGTCGCCACGACCCGCATCGGCGGCGCCCCGTCGAACAGGAACTCCTCCGGTGCCCACGGGCCGACCTGGATCACCGGCACCCGACCCTCGCCGTCCGGCGGGCCGAGCCGGCCGACCAGGTCGGCCAGCCGCCGGCCGGTCCACTCCTGGCGCCACGGCATGCCGTCGGCGAGCGTCGCCGGGTCGACGACCAGGATCCGGCCGGCCTTGTTGCCGGTTATGTCGCCGCCGCGCACCGCCACCATCGTCGCCTCGCCGCGCAGGGCGTCCGGCACGCGCGTGTCGTCCGAGATACTTTCGAACAGCTGCACCGCGGCGTCGGACCCGAGGAACATCCGGCCCTTGTCCTGCACGGCCTGCCGCTGCGTGCCGGCCAGCCCGATCCCCACCGCGATCACCCCGATGGCCAGCCCGCCGACCGCGATCAGGGCGACCGAGAGCCTGGCCTGGGCCGCGCTGCGGCGGGCCGCCCACAGCAGCGCCGGCACCCGCCAGCCGCGCAGCCGGTGCCCGAACCGCAGCGCCAGTCCGGTGAGCCGGACCGTCACGCCGAGCAGCACCGCCAGGCACAGCAGCGGGAACAGCAACGCCAGCACGTCGACCCGGGGCAGCACCCCACCGGGCTGGGTGTAGTCCACGACGAGGGCGCCGCCCGTGAGCCGCCGCCAGGACAGCACGGCCAGCGCGGCCACGGCCAGCTCCCAGGGCACCCAGCGCAGCGACCGCACCACCCGGGAGGGCCGGCTCCTCTGGAACGCCCGGCGCACGACGACCGTGGTCGCCACGCCGAGCACGGCCAGGCTGGCCAGCAACGCGAGCCCGGCGGCGACCGCCGCTGCCGGCGACGCCCACCCGTCGAGCTCGCCGGCCGGTGCCAGCGCCGGCACCGTCGCCCGCGCGACCAGCAGCCCGGCCACCGTGCCGGCCACGAGCGGACCGGCCAGCTCCAGCACCGCCTTGGCGCCCAGCGCCGCCGGCGATACCCCGCGGGTCCACAGCAGCCGGACCTCGGGACCACGCCTGTGCAGCCACTGCCTGGCCAGCCCGACCACCGCGCACAGCCCGACCAGCAGGCTGATCAGCGCCAGCGGCAGCAGCGACGTGCCGACCGCGACCTGG
>DASSUA010000261.1:0-2914 GCA_035707525.1 Pseudonocardiaceae bacterium | reverse complement strand
CGTCGCCGAGGGAGAAGTAGGTCAGCGCGGCCAGCCGGGGCTCGCCCGAGCGGCCGGCCTCCTTCCACTCGGCCCGGGCCCGCTCGAAGACCTGGCCGGCAGCGTCGGGCCCGGCGCCGCCAACGGTAAACCCGTCGCCCCACGCGACCATGCGCTGGAACGCCCGGTCACTGGTGCCGCCGACAAGGATGGGCACCCGCTCGCCGTTGCTCGGCGTCGGGCATACCGGCGGGCCGCCGTCGGTGACCGGCTCGCCGCGCCAGGCGCGATGCATCAGCTCCAGGCCGGCGTCGAACTCGCGCCCGCGGGAGTGGACGTCCCGGCCGGCCGCGGCGAAGTCGTCGGGCCGGCTGCCCGCGGCCAGACCCAGCGTCAGCCGGCCGCCGGAGAGCTGGTCCAGGCTCGCCGCGGCCTTGGCGAGCAGGACCGGCGGGTACACCGGCGCCAGCAAGATGTTCGTGAGCAGGCGGATGCGGCTCGTCGAGCCGGCAGCGACGGCCAGCGTCGTCAGCGAGTCATGGCTGGGGTACACGATCCGGTCGATGGTGGCCAGGCCGATGAAACCGCGTGCCTCGGCGCGCCGGGCCCAGTCCACGAGCGCCGGTTCCTGCGCGCCGGGCACGGGAGTGGGCATGCCGATGCCGATCTCCATAGGGTCTCCTCGATGGTTGCTCGCATTCACGGCCAAACCTACCTCCAAGATCGCGTTGATCTAGGATTTATGCATGCGATTGGAGATCAACTCACGAGCACAAGTCCTAGATCGACGCGGTTCCTTGGGGGTGTCTAGGAGCGCGCTGATTTAGCCACCAATTTCCGGCGGCCTCCTCGGCGATCACCCGACTAGGGTTGAGTTATCGCTGTGATCATGGAGTTTTGTCAGCAACAGCATGACCCAAGTCGGGCCGCCGGCCTATCGTGCACGCCGATTTGGCCCCGGGCCCGGGCGTGCCTTGCGGGTGGTCGATGGCTGTGATGTTGATAATGGCGTGTGGCCGTTGGCAGAGCGGATCGGCAGCTGCGTTTCGACGACGCTGCGGCGTTGTTGGGTGAGCGGTTGGCCGAGGGGACGATCTACCAGTTGCTGGCCGGGCAGGGCGATCGGTTGTTCCCGGACGAGTATCTGGCCGATCTGTACGCCGACTCGGCCAAGGGGCGTCCGACGGTGCCGGCTCGGGTGGTGTGCTCGGTGATGCTGTTGCAGGCCCATGAGGGTCTCTCGGATCGGGAGGCGGTCGACCGGCTGGCGTTCGATCTGCGGTGGAAGGCGGCGGCCGGGTTGGCGGTGGACGCCGGTGCGTTTCATCCGACGGTGCTGGTCGGGGTGCGCAATCGGCTGCGGGCCTCGGATCGGCCACGGCGGCTCTTTGAGGATGTCAACGGGGTGGCCCGGCGGGCTGGGCTGCTGCGCGGGCGTAAGCGGGTGATCGATTCCACGCCGCTCTACGACGCGGTGTCCACGCAGGACACGGTGACCCAGTTGCGGGCGGCGATCCGTAAGCTGCTGATGGTCGCCGACCGGCTCGGTGAGGGCATGCTGGCCGGCGAGGTGCGTTCGGTGTTGGCCCGTGACGATGACTATGCCGGGCCGGGCAAGCCGCCCTGCGACTGGGACGATCCGGCCGCGCGGGAGGCGTTGGTGGACGCGTTGGTGCGTGACTGTCGGGCCGTGCTCGGGGTGCTGCACGGGCGGGCGCTGTCCGGGCCGCTGGCCGAGGCGGCGACGCTGCTGGCCCTGGTGACCGGTCAGGATGTCGAGGAGGGCGAGGATGGGATCTTCCGCATCGCCCGGCGGGTGGCCCGCGACCGGATCATCTCTACGGTGGACCCGGAGGCCCGGCACGGGCACAAGTCGCGCAAGCGCACCTTCGACGGGTACAAGACCCATCTGGCCGCCGACCCGGACGACGAGCTGATCACCGAGGTGGGCGTCACCGCCGCGAACGTGCCCGACCGCGATGCCGTCGACGACCTCATCGCCGCCGAGGTGCTCGACAACCACCAGGCCGAGTCGGAGCAGGCCGAGTCGGAGCAGGCCGAGCGGGGTTTTGACATTTTCGGGGACAGCGCCTACGCCGACGCCGACACCTTCGACCGGGTGGGCGAGGCCGGGCATCGGCTGCGGGCCAAGGTGCCGCCGGTGCGCAACCGGGGCGGCCGGTTCAGCAAGGACGACTTCGACATCGACCTGGGCCGGGGTGAGGCGACCTGCCCGGCCGGCAACACCGCCCCGATCACCCCTGCTCGTGGCGGCGGCGGCAAGGTCGCCTTCGGCCGCTTCTGTGGTTCCTGCCCGTTGCGTGAGCGGTGCACCGCGGCCAAGGCCGGCCGCAGCGTCGCGATCCACCGGCGTGAGGCCACGCTGCAGACCGCCCGTGCCGTGCAGAAGGATCCCGCCTGGCGGCAGGCCTATCGGGCCAATCGGCCCATCGCCGAGCGCAAGATCGCCCACTTCACGCGGCGCGCCTGGGGCGGACGCAAGGCCCGCTGCCGCGGCACAGCCCGCATCCTCACCGACGTGCTCACCCGAGCCGCCGCAGTCAACCTCACCCGACTGGCCACCCTGGGCCTGAACCACGCGCCCACCGGCTGGGTCGTGGCCACCGGATAGGCCCACCGCCCCCGTTTCACCGCCTCCACACGCCGCGAACATCACCACCGACGGCCACCAACCCCGCGCCCGGCGACTCGGGCCTAAGCCCATCCCAGCCCCACCATCGCGCACGACCACTGGCACAAGGGACCCAATCCGCGCCCAGCCCGGACAAGCCACTACTCCAGCGGCCTCCTAGACTGTTCGCGGTCCCGGCGGGCCGGGGTGACGACACGGTGGTGGAAGGCGGCGGGAGTTGGGCGCATCGAGACGAGCGGTGAGCACCGACTCGTTGGGCCCTACCGGTGCGTCGACACACCC
>DASSUA010000260.1:0-2463 GCA_035707525.1 Pseudonocardiaceae bacterium | reverse complement strand
CAGGGACTCGCCGACCGGGCGCAGGGTCACGGTCGCGTTGTCCGCGTGCGGTGAGGCGAAGCTCGGCACCGGGTCGACGTCGGCCGGTCCGCTCACCGCGCCCTGGCCGAGGCCGGACTCGGCGAAGCCGTTCCACAGGAGGTCCTGGTTGGCGCCGCCGAAGCGGGCCAGGTCGGCCGCGAGCATGTTGTCGCGCATGTCGAGCATGCTGAACTGGTTGGACGCCTGGAGCAGGAACGAGTCGAACAGCAGCTGCACCCAGCGCCGGTTGCCCGGGCACTCGGTGACCGCGACCTGCCCGTCCGCGCAGGCCGCCTGCAGCTGCGGGGTCCCGGCGCCGTAGCGGGCCACGAACGCCGAGCGGATCCGCATGTTGGTCGCGCTCCAGATCTCGCCGTCGGCGTGCACGCCGGGGCCGAGGCGGTCGTAGCCGACATCGGAGTAGTTGAGCGGGCTGCGGGTCATGTCGTAGTTGCGGATGCCGTTGGAGAGGTTTCCGGTGACGTAGCCGCCCGTGATGAACGGCGTCTCGCCCGGCGGCCGGAACCCGTACTCGATCAGGTGTTCGGCGGCGAGCATGTCGCTCCACGACTCGCCCATCGCGCCGCCCTGGAAGGAGCCGATGCCGGTGTTCGGGCCGGCGATCATGCGGTTGGTGATCGCGTGGGAGTACTCGTGTGCGATCACGGTCATGTCGTAGTCGCCGTCGACGCACGGCGGGTAGGTGGTGCCGGCGATCGGCTGCCACAGGAACATGTTCGTGGTGGGCATGAGCCCGTCGCGCGGCGTGCCCTGGTTGGCGTTGTTGCGGCTGCCGCCGATCGCGTTCGCCTGGGCCCGCCCCTGCTCGGCGTCGCCGCCGAGGCCGGCCGGGCCGAGGTTGACCGCCTGCAGGTTCCAGGTCGCCTCGGTGAACCCGAGGTGGTAGGCCCAGTCGTGCATGCGGTTGTGCATCACGAACAGGTTGGCGATCGCGGCGTCGGCGTCGTTTCGTTGCGCCGAGGCGAACACGGCCGGATCGCAGCCGGATTCGTGCCACTGGTCGGTCAGCGGGTAGACGTAGTCGCGGGTCGGGCTGGGCGTCGCGTTGACTACCGGCGTGCCGGCACCCCAGTTGACCACGGTGTTCGCGGAGTTGCCGCGCGAGGTGAACGTCGGGGCACCGGTTGCGAGGTCGACGTCGTAGGCCTGCCCGGTCACCGGATCGACGACCGTGCGCACGCAGTTCGGCGCGGGCGACAGGCACCAGATCTCGCGGGGGCCACCGGCCGGCGTGCTCGGGAAGACCGCCCACGTCGGGTTGTCCGAGTCGAAGTCGACCAGGTCCTCGCGGACCAGGACCGCGCCGGAGCGGGCGTCCACGTAGGTGCTGAAGGCGATCGGCTCCGCGCCATCGAGCGAGCTGAACGTCACCTCGTAGGCCGCGCGCGGGCCGCCGGCCGGCATCGGAACCGCCACCAGCCGGGTGTCGGTGCTCACCGTCTGGTCGGGGCTCAGGCCCGCGTCGCGGACGGCCACGTCGACCGCCTCGGACGCCGAGATCGCCGGCGGCGCGGGGGCCGCGGTGTCGCGGGCGAGCGAGGAGCTGACGCGCAGCACGCTGCCGCCGCTGACCAGAATCGAGACCAGCCCGTCGGGTCCGGCTTCGAGGTCACCGAAGCGCTGCCGCAGCTGCACGACCGTGCCCGCGCCCATCGGCTGCACCAGCAGCGTCTGCAAGCCGGCGACCGCCTTTTCGTCGAGGCCGAACAGGTCGCCGTTGGTTGTCAGGTACCGGCGCGCCGCGGTCTCCGGGTCGGCCGCCAGCCCGGAGGCCAGCGCCTGGGGTGCCGGTCCGAGGGCATGCGGGGTGCCCAGGCGGTTCCACCGCACCGGCGTGTTGAGCTTGCTGGCCGCCTCGCGCTGGCTCGCGGTCGGGACCGCCACGCCGACGCGGCTGTCCTTGTCCCGCGGGCCGTGGCCCTCGGCATAGGAGTCGATGCTCGCGCCGGTCGCGCCCGCTGCCGTGGCCGGCGCGGCGTTGGCCGCCGTGCCGGTCAGCGCCGGCAGCGCGAGCACTGCGACGGCGAGCAGCGCGAAAGTCGCCTTCTGGCCGGACTTGCGCGTGCCGGTCCACCCTGGTCTGCCCACGGGTCCTCCAATTATGGAGCGCTGACGCAGAAGTTGACGATTCTAATTCCCGGCGCCGCCCCGCCCGTTACTCCACGCGGGTCGACTTCTTCACCGATCGTAAAATCGGCTACGCGCGCAACTTGCCCATCCGTGCGCCGCCCGTCCCCGCCGATCGCACACCGCGATCGCGCACCGTTACCGCCCCGCCCGGGGTCTCCCCAGAGCGAAGTTGATCACGAAGTCGTTGTCCTTTCTGAATCGATTCGAAGGGCCGACAACTTCGTGATCAACTTCCTAGGTGGGCGGCGGTGGGCGCCGAGTTGTCACGCTGCGTGAGAGTTGCGGGAAATG
>DASSUA010000259.1:0-6641 GCA_035707525.1 Pseudonocardiaceae bacterium | reverse complement strand
CGACCAGGCCCAGATCCCCAACCCCGCGTCGACCTCCTGCGACGACAGCCGCGCCGTTCGCACCCTGCACCCCGGTGACCCCGACGCGACGGCCGCCGCCGCGTCGGCGCACCGGCGCTGGCTGGAACTGCAGCGGCTGCTCGGCGTCGGCTTCTACCGCCAGGTCGGCGTGCTGACCAGCCTGCCCGCCGAGGAGGTCGACGACGCGCTCACGTTGCTGCGGTCGGTCGGCGTCGAGGCGCAGGGGCTGACTCCGGCGGCGCTTGCGCAGCGGCTGCCGCACCTGGTGTTCGCGCCGGGCACCGGTGCGGTGCTCGAGCCACAGGCGGGGGTGGTGCTGGCCGAACAGGCGCTCGCCGCGGCGGCCGGCTGGCTGCGCGACCAGCCCACCGCCGAGGTGCGCGAGCGCGCGCCGGTCACCCGCGTCGACCGCGACAACGGGCGGGTCGAGCTCGCGGACGGCTCGACTGTCACGGCGGACCTGGTGCTGGTCGCCGCCGGTCCCTGGTCGCGCGACCTGCTCGGCGCGGCCGTTGACTCCGCGCTGGTGATGCATCGACAGACGGTGCTCTACTGTCAGGTCCCGTCCGGCCTGCGCGCCGAGTGGGCGCGCACGCCCGCGGTGGGCAGGCTCGGCCACGACGGCCGCGGCTGGCTGACCCCGCCGGGACGGTCGATGAAGGTCAGTTCGGCGGGAGTGTGCCGTGAGGTCGATGTGCTCGGTGGGCGGGCGGCGGAGCCGGCGTGGCGGCGCCGGCTGGAGGAGATGCTCGGCTGCATGCTGGCCGGTGCGCAGCGGTACACCGTGCTCGGCGCCCGCGACTTCCACTACCTCGCCGACCGCGTGACCGGCGGCGCGGTGTTCACGCAGCTGCGGTCGGCGGGTGCGCCGGTGCTGGCGTACCCGGCGTGCGGCGGCGGCGGCTTCAAGACCGCGCCGCTGGTGGCCAGGCGGGCGGCGCAATGGGCATGCTGACCGCGCCGAAGGCGGCGGCCGCCGTTGGCCGGGCCGAGCGGCTCATCCTCACCGCGACGTTCGTGACGTGGCTCGGCACGAGCATCCACGCCACGGCCGCCGCGCTGCTGCTGATCCGGACCGAGCACACCTCGGCCTCGGTCGGCTGGCTGTTCATCATGGTCGCGGCGCCGCAGGCGCTGCTGTCCTACACGTTCGGCCGGCTCGCCGACCGGCTCGACCGCCGGACCCTGTGCGTCGCGTGCGACCTGGTCAGCTTCGTGGCCGCGCTGGCGCTGCCGATCGCGCTGGCCGCGGGCGCCGACATCAGCCAGGCGGTGTACATCACCAGCTTCGTCCTCGCCTCGATCTTCGCCATGTACGTGCCGGCGGTCAGCGCGTTGATCAAGGAGCGGGTCGCGGCCGACCGGCTGCCGCGGTTCAGCGGCAACTTCGAGATCGCCGTCCAGTCGGGCACGCTGCTTTCCACGGCGATCGGCGGCTTCGCCGTGCAGCTGGTCGGGACCACGCCGGTGTTCATCTTCAACGCCTTCACCTACCTGGTCTCGGGCCTGCTGCTGTTCACCATCCGCCGCCGGTCGGCGGCCGTAACCCCGGTACCGGCCGTAACACCGGCACCGGACGTGCCCGCGGAACCCGGTAAGGCCGCGGCACAGAGCGTGCCGGCGCCGGTCGCCCGGATCGGGATCCTGTACGCGCTCGGCGGCGGGATCCTCACCGTCACCAACACCCTCATCGTGGTGCTGGTCATCCAGACCTACGCCCAGGGCGCCGCGGTGCTCGGCGTGGTCGACTCGCTGGCCGGCGTCGGCGTGCTGCTCGCCGCCGTGCTGTACCGGTGGGCCACCACGAGGTTCGACCAGCTGTGGATCGCCGTGACCGGCTATCTCGGCTGCGCGGCCCTGGTGGTGCTGTACCCGATGTTCGGGATCGTCGCGCTCGCGTTCCTCTACACCGCCGGGTCGGCGGGCTTCGGCATCGGCCGGGTCGCGGCCCGCACCATGCTGCTGACCGCGACCACCGACCAGAACGTCGGCCGGGTCTTCGGTACGACCAACGCCGCCGGGCTCGCCTTCAGCGTCGTGGCCACGCTCGCCATCACCTACGTCACCGACCGCGCCGGCATCGGGATCGGTTACGCCATGTTCGCCGCGGTCATCGCCGGGGTGACCATCGTCGCCGCGGCCACGCTCAGATCCGCCGACCATCGATTTCCGCCGCTGCTTCCGGAAGGTGCACGTTGAGCTCCACGAATGGCGTCCTGCTCGTGATCGGTAGTGGCCTGCAGCTGTACCGGGGTTACCTGATGTCCTCGGCGGCCGAGCGGGCCCGCGCGGCCGGACACGACCTCTGGCTGCTCAACGGCACCAAGCCGACCTGGCAGCAGCAGTACATCGCCGGGTCGAACGTGCTCAACGTGTTCGACCACGACAAGCTGATCGCGACCGCCCGCGAGGTCGCCGGGCAGCGGCCGGTGGTCGGCGTGATCGGCTGGGACGAGCCGCTGGTCATCCCGACCGCGCGGATCGCCGACATGCTCGGCGTGCCGGGGCTGAGCCTGGACGGCGTGTACGGCGTCCGCGACAAGCACCGTTGCCGCCGCCTGCTCACCGAGGCCGGCCTGCCGCAGCCGAAGTTCGGCATGGCCGCCAACGCCGCGCAGGCCAGGGCGGTGGCCGCCGGGATCGGCTACCCGGTGGTGGTCAAGCCGCGGGCGCTGGGCGCCAGCATCGGTGTCTCGCTGGCCGCCGACGAGGCCGCGCTGGACGCCGCGTTCCGCGTCGCCGAGGACGCCGGCTTCGTCGGCGACGAGCCTTTCCACGGCGGGGCGCTCATCGAGCAGTACGTCGACGCGCCCGAGATCAGCATCGACGCCGCCGCGTTCAAGGGCGAGTACCTGCCGATGTATGTCGCGCGCAAGAGCGTGGGGATGTTCCCCTACTTCGAGGAGCTCAGCCACGTCGTCGACGCCACCGACCCGTTGCTGGAGGACGCCGAGCTGATGGACGTGCTGGCCACGGCCCACCGCGTGCTCGGCGTCGAGTACGGCATCACCCACTCCGAGGTCAAGCTGACCGACCGGGGCCCGCTGATCGTCGAGATCAACGGCCGGCCGGGCGGCGACCTCATCCCGTACGTCGGCCTGCTCGCCACCGGGATCGACCCCGGCAAGGTGTTCGTGGACGTCGAGACCGGGGTCCGCCCGGACGTGACGCCGCAGCACGCCCGCACCGTCGGCATCAGGTTCGGCTACCCGCCGCACAACCTGGTCGTGGAGTCCATCACGGTGCCGGCACGCGAGGAGCAACCGGGCCTGCTACAGGCCGAGGTGCTGGTCGAGAACGGCACGGAGCTGCGGCTGCCGCCCGGCGGCTACATCGCGCGGCACTCGTTCGTCATCTGCGAGGCGGACGACGCCGCCACCTGCACCCAGCGCCTGGAGGACGCGATCGCCAACGTCCGCCTCCAGGGCCGGCAGGTGGCTCCGCCGCCGGCCGGTACGCCGTTCAAGATGCCGGACGGGTTGCTCGACGTGGACGACTGACACACCGAATTCGCCGCACCGCTTCCGACCATTCTCCGAATAGCCGTAAAGGGTGAGCCATGTTTCCTCCCGACCTGGAGCGGGCGATATACGGTATTGTCACGACGCCGGTGCTGCAGCTGGCCGACCAGTACGGAATCGTCACTTTCCTGGCGAAGAACGGGCCGTTGTCCAGCGCCGCCGTCGCCGCCGAAACCGGGCTTGACGCCGACACCCTGGACCGGCTGCTGGTCGTGCTCGTCGCATTCGGCGTGGTCGGCATCGACGCCGAGGGTAATTATCTGGTTCCGCCGGAGACGGCGCCGTTCTTCGATCGCCAGGACCCGCGTTACATCGGCGGGTTCGTCGAGCACCTGCTGCACGGGACCGCCCGGCGGCAGGAGCTCATCGAGCAATACCTGCTGCGCGGCAAGACGGCCGTCGACGCCGACCTGCCGGCGCCGTACGACTTCTTCTACCGGGACGAGGAGTCGACCAGCGAGTTCATGGACGCCATGTGGAACCTGAGCCACGCGGTGTCGCAGGAACTGGTCGAGCTGGCCGACCTGCCCGCCACCGGCACCCTGGTGGACGTCGGCGGCGCCAACGGCCCGTTCGCGGTCGCGGCCCTGCACGCCCGCCCCGAGCTGCGCGGGATCGTGTTCGACCTGCCGCCGGTGCGGCCGCACCTCGAGCGCAGCGCCCGCCGGGCCGGGCTCGCCGACCGGCTGGGCTTCGTCGCCGGCGACTTCTTCGCCGACGAGTTGCCGGCCGGCGACGTGCTGGCGCTCGGCTACGTGATGTCCAACTGGCCGGACCCGGAGTGCATCGAGGTGCTGCGCAACGCCCACCGGGCATGCCGGCCGGGCGGGCGCGTGCTCGTCATGGAGCGGCTGTTCGACGACGACCGGTCCGGCCCGGTCGCCACCGCGGTCATGAACCTGGTGATGCAGGTGGAGACGCGTGGCCGGCACCGCACGGTGGCCGAATACTTCCAAATGCTCGGCGCGGCCGGCTTCACCAATTGCCAGGTGCGCCGCTCCAACCGGGACAAACATCTGCTGATCGGGTACAAGGCGTAACGAGACCGAGGACTTGGCGAATGTGCTCCTATGACCACGGCCGGCACGGAATACACAACCTGACCCGCCCCGAGGTGATCGCCGACCCGCAGATCTACCTTTCCGCGGTGACCGAGCTCGGACCCATGTTCTACGACGAGGTCGGAAAGATGTGGGTCTGCTCGGGATATGCCGAGGCGGCGCAGATCCTGACCGACCACCGGCGGTTCAGCTCCGCACGCTCGCACAAACCGGAGGTGCTGGCCCGGCGCGGCCTCACCAAGGTGGCGGCGGCCGGCGCGATGCTGGTCGAGCAGATGCTGTTCATGGATCCGCCGGACCAGGTCGACCTGCGGGCCGCCGTTCGTGACCAGTTCTCCGCCGCCAGGGTGCGTGAGCGGGACGGCCTCGTTCGGGAGATGGCCGAGACGGTCCTGGAAAGCCTGCCCGACGACGGGCTCATCGACCTGATCGACGACTTCGCGGCGAAGCTGCACGTCGCGCTCGTCGGGCAGCTGCTCGGTATCACCGACCGCCCGGAGCGGCTGACCCGCTGGGCAGACGCCTACGGCCGGCTCATCGGCAGCCTCTCGACGCTGCCGAACGTGCGCGACCGCGAGGTGATCCCCGTACTCGACGAGGCGATGATCACGCTTCGGGAGCACGCGCGCGACCGGCTGGCCAACCCGCGCGACGACCTGATCAGCTCGCTCGTCGCCGGGATCAACGCCAGGCCCCGGCCGTCCAACCCCGACACCACGTTCGACCTGGACACAGTCGCGGCCAACTGCGTCGTGTTCGCCGCGGGCGGCTACGAGACGCTGACCCACCTGGTGTCGACCGGCCTGGTGCTGCTGAACCGCCACCCGGACCAGCGGCGGCTGCTCGAGGCCGACCCGGAGCTGATCGACTCGGCGATCGACGAGTTCATGCGCCTCGACGGCTCGAGCCAGTACCTGGCCAGGCAGGCCACCGAGGACGTCGAGGTCGGCGGCACGCTGATCCCCGCCGGCCAGCCGGTCCTCGTGCTGCTGGTGGCGGCCAACCGCGACCCGCGCAAGTTCACCGACCCGCACCGGCTCGACATCAGCCGGCAGGAGGGCCGCCACCTCGGCTTCGGCCTCGGGCGCCACTACTGCATCGGCGCCCCGTACGCCGAGCGCATGGCCCGCTGGGCGATCCTCGGGTTCCTGCGCCGCTACCCCGGCTACCGGATCGGCTCGCCCCGGTCCTCGGACGGCTCGGACTCGCTGATCTGGAGCCCGCACGTGAACACCCGGTGCCTGGCGCACGCCTACGTGTCGGTCGGCTCGGCGGCGGTCGCCGGTCCCGAGGAGCCCACCGAGCCGGCAAGCGCCGAAACCGCTGTCGCCGCCGAAGCTGTGGCCGAAGTTGCCGCCGAAGTTGCCGCCGATGTTGCCGCCGCCTCGAACGACACCCCGGACAGTGCCGCCGGGCTGCTCTCCGAGGCCGAACGCCACCAGCTGCTCGTCGAGTGGAACGACACCGCAACCCCGCTCGGGCCGCTGGGCTGCTGGCACCAGCTGTTCGAGCAGCGCGCCCGGCTCGCACCCACCGCCGTGGCCGTCGAGGACCAGGGCGTCGGCCACAGCTACCAGGACGTCGACCAGCGGGCGAACGCACTGGCCAGGACGCTGCGCGAGCGCGGCGTGGAGCCGGAGACGGTCGTCGGGATCGTCATGCGGCGCGGCGTGCGGCTCGTCGTGGCCATGCTCGCGGTGGCCAAGGCCGGCGGCGCGTTCATGCTCGCCGAACCCACCTGCCCGCCCGAGCGGCTGCGGGTGATGCTGGCCGACGCGTCGGCGACCGTGCTGCTCACCGACGACCGCACCGCCGCCGAGCTGTCCGCGATGCACCTGCAGCCGCTGGTCGTCGGCGGCGCCGACACCCTGCCGCAGCCGCCGGTCACCGGCGTGAACGCGGGCAACACCGCCTACGTGGTGTTCACCAGCGGCACCACCGGACGCCCGAAGCCGATCGCGATCAGCCACGAGTCGCTGGTCAACCTGCACATCGCCCAGCGCCGGGTGCTCAACCTCGGACCGTCGGACCGCGTGCT
>DASSUA010000258.1:0-3356 GCA_035707525.1 Pseudonocardiaceae bacterium | reverse complement strand
GCTCGGCGAGGCGATCGAGCTCGGCGAGGCGCTCGGGTTGCCGAGTTCAATTACGTTCGACGTGCTCGAACGGACGCCGCTCGCCGCTCAGGCGCGGCGGCGCCGCCCCGCCGTGGAGAGCGGGGATCACCCGCTGCGGTTCTCGCTCGGGCTGGCGCTCAAGGACGCCGACCTGGTCGCGGAGGCGGGCCAGGAATCCGGGGCGGAGCTGCGGGTGGCGGCGGCGGTCCGGTCGTGGTTCGCCGACGCCGACCGTGCCGGGCGCGGCTCGGCCGACTACTCCGAGATCCTCACCCACATCGTGCGCTCGGTCACCTGACGCTTCAGGGAGTCTTGGTCACTTCGTGGTCGGCCTCGCCGCTTCGCGGCAGGGGCGGGGCGGGCGTGCGCAGCTGCAGGACGGCGGTGGCCGCGTCGAGCAGCGTGCCGCGCATCTCGTCGTCGGTCACGACGGTGAGGAACGGGCTCCACCCGAGCGCGGCGCTCAGCGCCTCGGTGGCCGCGACCGCGCGGACCCGGTCCGATGGTGTCGGTGCGGGACCGGCGAGCCAGTCGTGCAGCCGCATGTTCAGCTCGACCAGCTCCTCGAACAGCGGCCCGACGGCCTGGATGACCGCGGCCGTGTCGTGGATGAACATCCTGGCGATCGGCCGGTGCCGCAGCAGCACGTCGAGGACCTCGCCGAGGATCAGCCGCACGTTGGCGTCCCCGTGCGGCAGGGTCACCGCGCGGTCCACGACCGAGCGCCACTGCTCGATCAGCGGTTCGACGATCGCCAGCAGCAGCGCCTGCTTGGACGGGTAGTGGTAGTACAGCGACGCCTTGGTCATGCCGACCCGGTCGGCGATCTCGCGCAGGCTGGTCTTCTCGTAGCCGAGGCGGGCGAACAGCTCTGCGGCGACACCGCGGATGGCGCTCCGCGTGTCAACGGCCAACGACGGCCACCTCCTCAGCGGCTTCTCAGAATGCCGAATCCAACGTCAGCCCGGTAGGCGTACGCTCGGATCTTACCTACCGGTCGGCAGGTAGGACGGGGATGCAGGGAGGGAATCATGTTCGAGCGGCTGGCGCGCTTCGTCGTGTACAACCCGTGGAAGGTGATCGCCGCCTGGTTGCTCGCGACGGTCGCGATCGTCTTCCTGGCGCCCACGCTGAACGACGTGGTCAACCGCGACCAGACCGAGTTCCTGCCGTCCAGCTACGAGTCGGTGCAGGCGCTCGACCTGGCCGAGCAGGCGTTCGGCACCGGCAACGAATCGAGCGCGACGATCGTGCTCAAGCGCGCCGACGGCGCCGCCCTCACCGAGGCCGACCAGGCCAGGGCCGGCGAGGTCGCCCAGCGCCTGCAGGTCGCCGGCATCGAGCGGGTGACCCTGGTCGTGACCGGCCCGCAGGCCGTCTCGCCCAACGGCCGGGTGCAGCTGGTCAACGTCGGGCTGAAGGGCATCGGCGACGACCCCACGCTGCTGGCGGCCGTCGAGCGGATCCGCGAGGAGGTCCGGTCCGTCGTCGAGGGCAGCGAGCTGCGGTACGCCGTGACCGGTGACGTCGCGATGTTCCTGGACAGCCGGGGCGCCTTCGACAGGGCGCTGTTGCTCGTCGGCGGGGCGACGGTCGTTCTGATCATCGTGCTGCTGCTGCTGATCTATCGCAGCCCGGTCGCCGCGCTGCTGCCGATCGTCACCGTCTTCCTGGTCGGTTTGCTCGCGCCAGGGCTGATCGCGTGGTGCGCCCAGGCCTTCGGCTTCCAGGTCGACCCGTCGCTGCAGATCGTCATGACGATCGTGCTGTACGGCGTCGGCACCGACTACATCGTGTTCCTGCTGTTCCGCTTCCGGGAGCAGCTGCGCGAGGGCGACGAGCCCAAGCAGGCGCTGGTGACCGCGGTGAGCCGGATCGGGGAGGTCATCGCGTCCGCGGCGGCCGCGATCGTGATCGCGTTCAGCGCGCTGCTGCTCGCCGTTTTCGCCGGGTTCCGCAGCTTCGGCCCGGGCCTGGTGATCTCCGTCGTGCTGATGGCGCTGGCCGTGGTGACGCTGGTGCCGGCGCTCGTGTCGCTGTTCGGGACCAAGGTGTTCTGGCCGTCCAGGTCGTGGCAGCGGACCCCGCGCGGCACGGCGTTCCAGCGGCTCGGCCGGTTCACCGCGCGCCGGCCGGCCGTGGTCGCCCTCGCCTCCGGCGGCCTGATGATCGCCCTGGCGCTCGGCATGGTCGGCTTCCGCACCGACTACGACCAGTCCGCACAGCTTCCCGAGGGCACCGAGTCCGCCCGCGGCATCGAGGACCTGCAGTCCGGCTTCCCGGCGGGCGCCATCAACCCCACCACCGTCCTCGTGCGCAGCGACGACGGCAGCCCGCTCGACACCGCCGGGCTCAACGCGTTCGCCGCCAGGTTGCAGCAGGTTCCGGGCGTCGGCGGGGTCATGCCGGCCGGGCCGGACGGTGCCGTGCAATTCAACCAGGAACGCACCGTCGCCAAGATCGACCTGCTGCTGTCCAGCGGGCCATACACCAATGCCTCGCTCGATCTGGCCGGCGACGAACTGCGGGACGTGGCCCACGCCAACGCGCCACCCGGCACGACCGCCCTCGTCGGCGGCCTGAGCTCGGCGTTCGCCGACATCAGGGACGCCAACAACCGCGACCTATGGGTGATCTTCCCGGTGGCCGGCCTGGTCATCGCGATCGTGCTGGCCCTCTTGCTGCGCAGCCTCGTCGCGCCGCTGTACCTGATGGCGGCCGTCGTGCTCGGCTTCTTCGCCACGATGGGCGCCACCGTGATCGCCTTCCTCGAGGTCGGCGACAGGGCCGGTGTCGGGTTCGCCCTGCCGATGCTCGTGTACCTGTTCGTGGTGGCGATCGGCACCGACTACAACATCCTGATGATCGCCCGGCTGCGTGAGGAGGCGCGCGCCGGCAGCGACCCGCGCGCCTCCGCCGACCTGGCCGTCGAGCACGCCGGTCCCTCGGTCACGGCGGCCGGCGTCATCCTGGCCGGCACGTTCGCCTCGCTGCTGCTGGGCGGGGTGTCGTTCCTGTTGGAGATGGGCTTCGCCGTGTCGATCGGCATCCTGATCTCGGCCTTCGTCATGTCGCTGCTGCTGGTGCCGAGCCTGACCGCCCTGTTGGGCCACGTCGCCTGGTGGCCCGGCCACGGCGATGAACCCAGCCGCCGCGAACCCGAGCCCACGGATCGCGAACCGACCCCCGCCACGCCCTGACCTCACTACCCTCCGCCTCGCTTCTGTCCTCCCGGTTCGGCCGCCGTGTCCGTCCCGGCGCCGGGGACCGGGACGGGCCGGCGGCGTGCGGGGGGGGGGGGGCATGCGGGGGCGGTGTGGGGGGCGGTGTCGGCG
>DASSUA010000257.1:0-2192 GCA_035707525.1 Pseudonocardiaceae bacterium | reverse complement strand
CGGTCGCTGCAGGCCCGGCGCCGCGCGCCTGCAGCCGGCCGGCGAGCGCGCAGGCGTCACGGTGGATCGAAAGCCAGTCCGATCGTCGCGGCCGGCCCGACTCGACTACCACGATCTCCGAGCCCGATTTCGCCCCCCGCTCGATTGCGGAGAGTAGTGGCGTCATGCCGGCTAGTATGCCGGCCGTGTCCGATCTTGACGAGGGGTCGTTGTACGCCGAACTCGGCCGCCGGGGCGGCCTCCCGGTCGACGCCGCAACCTTGCTGGTTGATGTTGGGCTCGACTCGGTGCAGTGGCTCGACTTCGCCGGCTGGCTCGCCGAGCGCGGCGTCGCCGTCACTCCCGAGGCGCTCGCCACCGCGCGGACGGCGGGGGAGCTGCACGGCCTGCTGGCCGGGGTGGGGCCGGCGGGATCTCCGGTGGCGCCGGTCGAGCCGGCTGTCCGGGTGGCTCCGGTCGAGCCGGCCGTCCAGGCGGCTCCGGTCGAGGCGGCCGATCCGGGGCCGGCGAGCGCGTTGCTGGTCGGGCCGACGTTCGAGCTGCGGCCCGTCGAGCCGCAGGCCATGGACTTCCTGTACCACCTCGCGGTGTCCAGTGAGGTCGGCTACCGGTGGCGGTTCCGCGGCTCGGTGCCCAACTTCGAGACCTTCGAGGCGACGTTCTGGCAGGGCACGCTGTGCCAGTTCGTCGCGATCGAGCGTGCCTCCGGCCGGCCGGGCGGCCACGTGGTCTGCTACAACCCCGAGCTGGCCCACGGGTACGGGTCGGTCGCCGCCGTGTTCGTGCCGGACCACCTCGGCACCGGCGCCGCATTGCAGTGCGTCGGCTCGTTCGTGCGCTACGTGTTCACCGTGTGGCCGATGCGCAAGCTGTACCTGGAGGTGCCGTCGTTCAACTACCCGCAGTTCGCCGCCGGTGAGGGGCGGTTGTTCGTCGAGGAGGGCCGGCTCACCGCCCACGACTACTACGCCGGCCGTTACTGGGACCGCCACGTCCTCGCGGTCTACCGCCGGCACGCGAACCTGGCACCGATCGAGGAGCCGGCGTTGAGCCGTTAGGCGGTGTGACCTTGACCGAATCCGGCGCTAGCGTGTCAGCAAATCACTGATGAGCGGACGGGAGCGGCCATGGGTAAGTCGATGCGACGCTTCGCCTCGCTGGGTGGAGCCGCCGCGGTCGTCGGTTCGAGCCTGCTGTTCGACGGCGCCGTCGCCAATGCCCTGCCGTACGACAACACCGACCCCGGCGCCACCGGCTGCGCGAACACGGGCCGGGTCGTCAGGTCCGCCCCGATGCGCAACCGGTACAACGGCGATCCCCAGGGCACGGTGTACCTGTTCTACAGCTCGGGCTGCCGCACGGTGTGGGCCAAGATGTCGACCGGCGCGCCTGGCTGCGTGCCGGGTGCCGACTGGTGCGGCAGCGCGACCGTGCACCGCAACAGCGACGGCTACGAGTTGCGCTGCTACACGCCGTCCGGCCGCAGCTCGTGCAGCACCCGGCAGCTCAACGACGCGAACGTGACCTCGTTCGCCGAGGCGCAGTTCGACAACGGTCCGTGGAGCTACTACGGCAAGACCGGCTCGTACTGACCGCGGCGCCGGTCGTCGCCTGGCCGCGCAGCGTGTACCAGAGCTGGCCCCAGCCGCCGTCCCAGTAGGCCAGCCGGTTGAAGCATTCGCAGTCCGCCTCGTACATGTTGCACGGCGTCCAGTAATCCGACCAGGTGTACATGCTCGTCAGGTAGCCGTAATACCACCGGATCGTCGATGCTGCGGACATGACCACGGGCATGCGGACCTTCCGGTTTCTCGCGGTGGCCGCCGTCGGCACGTGCGACGCCGCCGAGCTGACCGCGACCGCGCGGCGCGCCGAGGCGATGGGGTACAGCGCGCTCGTGCTGCCCGACCACCTGATGGACCAGCACGCGCCCGTTCCCGTGCTGGCGACGGTCGCGGCGGTCACCGAGCGGCTGCGCATCGGGACGTTCGTGCTCAACGCCGGGCTGCGCCATCCGGCCGTGCTCGCGCAGGATCTGGCGAGCCTCGACGTCCTCTCCGGCGGCCGGCTGGAGATCGGGATCGGCGCCGGCTGGAACCGGCCCGAGCACGACGCGATCGGGCTGCCGTTCGGCTCGTTCCCGGCGAGGGTCGGCCGGCTCACCGAGGCGATCGCGGTGCTCAAGGGCTACT
>DASSUA010000256.1:0-5367 GCA_035707525.1 Pseudonocardiaceae bacterium | reverse complement strand
GGCCGGGAGGCCGGTTCCGGCGGCGGCCGGCGGGGTCGCTGCCGCCGGGAGGCCGGTTCCGGCGGCGGCCTGCGGGGTGGCTGCCGGAACCGGCCTTGCGGCGGCGGCCCCGGCAGGAATGGCGGCTTCCGGGACGGGCGTGACGGCATCCCCGGCAGGAGTGGCGACGGATGCCCCGGTGGAGGTGGCGAGCACGCCGGTGGACGTGGCGGCTTGGTGGGCCACGGTGTCGGCGCCTTGCGGGGCCGGGCTGGCGGGCCCAGGCGCCGGTCCGGCCGCTTCCGACACCGGGGGGCGCAGGACGAAGTCGTAGCCGTCCTCTTCGCAGAACCGGCCGCTGCGAGGCGCGCCGCAGACCGGGCAGGTTTCGACGGAGGCATCCGGGGGCGCCGCGGCGGTGGTGGCGATGCGGGCGCCGCACTCGTCGCAGTAGTCGTCGGTGGTGGAGTTGTGGCCTTGCGGGCAGCTGGGCATGCGGGTGCTCCTGTTGCGGCGTCAGGTTTCCCGTACCCGGGCGGTTCTGGTGGAGCGGGTGTCGAGGGTCATCTCGTCGACGGCGGCGACGCCGGGGCGGAGGCGGACGGTGCCGGAGCGCTCGTCGACGACGTCGACGACCTTGGCGAGCAGGCGGGCGGTGTCGCCATGGCCGGACTGGGCGGCGAGTTGGACGGCGCGGCCGAGCTTGGCGGTCGCGGTCTCGACGTCGCCGGTGCGGCGGGCCTCGAGGCCCTGCTGGATGGCGTCGGCGAGCTCGGCCTGCCCGGAGTAGTGGGCGACCTCCTTGTTGATCCGGGTGGACAGCGCGGTGTCGTCGGTCCACACGGCGCGGATCAGGCCCTGGCCGAAGACTGTGCCGTCCGGGCCGACGAGGCTGACCCTGGCGGCGAGCATCTCGTCGCCGACCTGGCCGGGGCGCACGTCGACGCACAGGTGGTAGTCGCGGCTCTCCTCGCCCCAGGATCCGGTCGGGTACTCGCCGACGAGCGGCTTGCCGGGATCCGGGACGGTGCGCCGGCCGGTGAGGTCAAGGACGGTCGGGGCGACCTGCTTGAGGAAGCGCAGCTCGGCGCCCTTGGGCGTCCAGAGCCGCAGCGCCACGTTGCCGACCGCCTTGGACATCGCGGCCCTGGTGATGGCGCGGAAGTCGGCCTCGAGGCCGGCGGGCTCGGCGACGATCTCGACGCTGCCCAGCAGCGCGGTGGAGATCTTTCGCAGTTCGGCGACCTGCCAGTCGGTGCCGACGCCGCGGCAGTCGCAGGTGAACACGCCGTGGCAGGCGGCAAGGGTGGCGTCGAGCTCGTGGGGCTGCTCGTGCTCGTTCTTGCCGTCGGTGAGCAGCAGGCCGTGCCGGATGTCGTCGGGACGGGTGGCGAACAGGCGGTTGGCCAGCGCGAGCCAGCGGCCGATCGCGGTGCCGCCCCTGGCCACGAGCTGGTGCACGGCGGCCCTGGCGGCGGCCCTGGTGCGCGGGGTCAGCTCGACGAGCTGGCCGCTGCGCGGGTACACCAGCTCGGCCAGGTCGGTACCGCTGATCACGGCGAAGTGCACGCCGTCGCGGAGCACGTCGATCGCCGCGAGCGTGGCGCGCTTGGCGGCCTCGATCTTGTCTCGCGGGTAGTTCATCGAGCTCGAGCAGTCGATCATGATGATCTCGCTGGACCCGCCGCCGGTGCCCGCGGCGGCACCGTTGGCACCGGCGGCGCTGACCGTCACGATCGCGTTGACCTCGCGGCTGCCCTCCGGCAGGTACTCGTTCTGGAACATCTGGAGCGAGAACTCGGTCATCGGGGGCTCCGATCCGGTGGTACCGGCACCACGACCACGGTGATGTTGTCGCGGCCGCCGGCGTCGAGGGCGAACCGGGTCAGGGACCTTGCGGCGCCCATCGGGTCGGTCGCGGCCTGCGGCATCGCCTCGGACGCGAGCTGGCCGGCGCCGGGCAGGTAGTTCCACAGCCCGTCGCTGCACACCAGCACCACGCCCGGCCCGGCCGGGCGGAAGCTGCGGACCCGCGGCTCGACGTCTGGGGCGTCGGCGCCGATCCAGCGCACCAGGGTGTGCGCGCGCACGTCGGCGTAGGCCTGCTCCGGGGTCACGACGCCGGCGGCGATGACGTGGGCGGCCCAGGAGTCGTCACTGGTCAGGCACGCCGAGCCGCCCTCGCTGTCGAGCCAGTAGGCCCGGCTGTCGCCGAGCCACCCGACGGTGATCAGGTCCTCGGACGCCACCGCGGACACGAAGGTGCAGGACGGCGGGTTGTTGCGGTCCGCGTGGGTGGCCAGTTCGCGAACGGCCGCCACCGCCTCACTCACGCCGGCGCGGGTGGCGGCCTCGGCGGCCTCGCCCGAGCGCAGCCCGGCCACGATCGCTTCGATGCCGGCCTCGACGGCGGCCAGCGACGCGGTCTCCGGGCGGCGCGCAGTGGAGATCCCGTCGCACACCACGGCCACGGCGTACCCGGTGGCGTCCCAGTCGCTGCCGGGCTGCCGGACGGTGGCGATCGCCATCGCGTCCTCGTTGGTGTGGCCGCGCCGGCCGCGGTCGGTGACGCCCGCGACCGGTCCGACCGCGAACTCGAGGTGGTCACGCGGGGACGGTGCCCGCGTCCCGCAGGTCTCGCAGTAGCCGTCGAGGCTGAACCCGGCGGAGCCGCACGACTCGCACTTGAGCGTCGCCGCGCGCTCGCGCACTGCGGCCTCCCAGTCGGGGCGGGCCACCAGCAGATCGCGCCCGCAGCCCTCGCAAAACCCGTCGGCCGGGCTGACCGGACTGCCGCACGCGGGGCATGACCTTGTCATACGAGGGTCCTCGGTCGGATTGAGTTGGCCCGGTCGACCAGCCTTATCCGCTCGGGCGTGCTGTCGGTGAGCCTGGCCAGGGCGCGGTAGGTGCGCTCGAGCCCGAACCGCAGGTCCGGCTCGGCAAACTGGCAGCCGAGCAGGCTGGCCTGGCCCTCCGGCGCCGGCGGGTTGCCGCGGACCCAGTCCAGCGCCCGCTCCAGCACCTCGGCGCGCAGCAGTGACAGCCGCTGCGCGTCCAGCCGCAGATTGGTCAGCCGGTCGGCAGCCGCGAGCAGCTCCGCCTGGCCGGGTGTCCCGGAGCCGATCCGCGCCTTGACCGACGCCACCTGGGCGGCGACGTAGTGGCTGGAGCTCTCCGGCACCGACTCGAGCACCGCCACCGCGCCCGCCACGTCGCCGGCCGCCATGCGCACCCTGGCCAGGCCGAACGCCGCGCTGACGAACGTGTGGTCGGTGCTCCAGACGATCTCGTGGTAGCGCGCCGCCAGCTTGGCGCGGTCGACGTGCTCGGCGGCGACAGCGAGGGCCAGCTTGGGCGCGAGCTCACCGGGAACCGCGTCGTAGACCGCGTCGAACGCGCCGAACGCATCGGCCGCCCGGTCGCCGGCCAGCGCGATCAGCCCGCGGTACCACGGGACCCGCCAGTCGTCGGCCTCGACCAGCGGCACCGCGAGGTTCAGCGCGGCGGCGGCCGCGTCCAGGTCGCCGAGCTCCAGCTGGGCCCGCACGCAGCGCAGCTGCACCTCGGCCGTCTTGGAACCCACCGCGCCCAGGGCCGCCAGCAGCTCGGCCGGTTCGGTAGCGGTCAGCGTGGCGAGCATCGGCGCGGCGGGGTCGGAGCCGTCGACGAGCGGCACCGGCAGCGCGGTGGCCACCTCGGCAAGGTCGAGCGGCTCGTCCAGCTCCGAGCCGAACGTGTGCCGCTCGGGGCTGAACAGCGTCGACAGCCGCGGCGGCGGCGGCGCCGCCCGCCCGGAGGCGACGGTCTCGCGCAGCACGCCGACAAGCTGCTCGGCCATCTCGGCCGCGGTGGCGAACCGCAGGTCGGGGTTGCGGTGGGTGGCCCGGCGCAGCAGCCGGTAGAACGACTCGTGCTCGACGTAGAGCGGCACGTCGACCGCGTCCGGCAGGCTCGTCAGGTACCGCTTGCGGAAGTCGAAGTTGACGGTCAGCACGGCGAGCGTGCGGCCGACCGTGTAGAGGTCGGAGGCGATCGACGGGCCGGCGCCGCGCGGCGCGATCTCCGGGGCCTGATAGCCCACCGTGCCCCAGATGTCGCTTTCGAAGTCGTCGATGTGCCGGACCGCGCCGAGGTCGATCAGCTTGACCAGCTCGGCGGTCTGGATCACGTTCTCCGGCTTGAAGTCGCAGTACAGCAGGCCGGAGCCGTGCAGGTAACCCATCGCCGGCAGCACCTCGAGCGCGTAGGCGAGCGCCTGCTCGACCGGCATCGGCTCGGTGGCGCCGCGCAGCTGCTTGAGCGACTTGCCGCCGACGTACTCCATGACGATGTAGCCGACCATCGTGCCGTCGGCGTCGGGGTGCTGGACGAAGTTGTAGATCTTGACGATGTGCGGGTGCTCGACCTCGGCGAGGAACCGCCGCTCGGCCACGGCGGCGGCCATCGCGGCCGTGTCGCCGGTGTTGAGCAGGCCCTTGAGCACGACCCAACGGTCGTGCACGTTGTGGTCCCTGGCGAGGTAGATCCAGCCGAGGCCGCCGTGGGCCAGGCAGCCGAGCACCTCGTACTGGCCCCCGACCAGGTCACCGGGCTTGAGCTTTGGCGTGAACGAGAACTTGGCGCCGCAGTTGCGGCAGAACCCTTCGGCCCGCCCCGGCTTGCCGTCCTGGCCGCGCCCGACCGGCTGCTCGCACCGGCTGCACACGCGCTTGGACTCCGGCACCACCGGGTCCTTCATGATCGCTTCGGCTGGGTCGCGCTGCGGCACCGGCGGCACCTCGACCAGGCCGGCGCCGAGGCCGCCGCGGCTGGTCCTGGCGCTGGTCCGCCTGGACCGTGAGCTGGCGGTCGAGGACGTGACCGAGCCGGCGGTGCCGGGCGGGCCGGTGCCGGCCGTCGCCGGACGGACCGTGCCGGCCGTCGCCGGACCGGCCGCGCCAACCGTCGGTGACACGGCGGCGGTCGCGGGTCCGGCTTCCGGGGCCGAAATCGCGGCGCTCGCCGGACCGGTGGCGGCCGCCGCGCCGACGGTGGCGAGACCGGGTTGCGCGGCGAGCCCGCACGTGTCGCAGTAGCCGTCGGCGTCGATCGCGCCGTCGCAGCCGGGTCGCGCGCAACTAGCCATGCTTCCTCCCCGAGACCGCCTGCTGGTAGCGGGCGAGCGCCCTGGTCGCCGCCGGCAGGTCACACGGCGCGGTCCACAACAGCTCGTGCGCGACGCCGAACAGCCGCTCCAGCTCCAGATCCTCGCTGTGCCCGATGCCGGCGGCCTTGGCCCGGTAGGCGTCCAGCCGGCCGCGCAGCTCGTTGCGCCGGTCCAGCAGCGAGCGGATCGCCTCGCACTCGATGCGGGTCCGTTGCAGGCCGGCGGCAATCTCGTCCTCG
>DASSUA010000255.1:0-10283 GCA_035707525.1 Pseudonocardiaceae bacterium | reverse complement strand
GGCCGGCCAGCGCGGCGACGAGGAGACCGCGCGACGTTGCCGGCGGCTCGCGGCGGAGCTGAGGGAGCGGTTCGAGGAGGCGTTCTGGCTGCCCGACCGCGGCTGGTACGCGGTGGCGATCGACGGCGACGGAGCGCCGGTCGACGCGCTGACGTCCAACATCGGGCACTGCCTGTGGAGCGGCATCGCCGCCCCGGACCGGGCGGCAATGGTCGCGGACCACCTGCTGAGCGGGGCGATGTTCAGTGGCTGGGGGGTGCGGACGCTGGCCTCGACGATGGGTGCCTACGACCCGGTCAGCTACCACAACGGCTCGGTGTGGCCGCACGACAACGCGCTGGTGGTCGCCGGTCTGATGCGCTACGGGCACGTCGAGCACGCGCAGCGGGTGGCCACCGCGGTCCTGGACGCGGCAGCCCGGTTCGGTGGGCGGTTGCCGGAGCTGTTCTGCGGGTTCGACCGCGGCGCCTACCCGGAGCCGGTGCCGTACCCGACGTCGTGCTCGCCGCAGGCGTGGGCGGCGGCGGCGCCGGTGCAGCTGCTGCGTACCCTGCTCGGGCTCGATCCCGACGTGCCGCGCGGGGAGCTGCGGCTGGCTCCGGCGCTGCCGCCCGGCATGGCTAACCTGTCGCTGCACGGCGTGCCGGTCGCCGGAACCCGGATCGACGTGAACGGCGACGTGAATAGCGCCGATGCAGGTCTGGAGGGCGCGGGTGGGCTCAGGATGGTTCGGGAGCGGCGGCGTCCGGCGTGACGTCCTCCTCCTGTGGCACCTCGGGTCCGCCATCCATAAACTGCTGCGGATCAACGTCCAGATCCGGTGGCTCAGGAGTCCCGGGCGCGTGAGGTGCGTCGGGGGTCAGTGGGCGGTCACTTGGTTCGGCCATGTGACGGTATACCCAAGGAAAGGTGTGTCGATCGATCCTGTGACGGGTAGGTCTGTGCCGTGAGCGGCCAAGGAACGGTCGAGACTGGACAGGACCGCCGTATTGCCGACCGGTACCGCCTGACCGGCGTGATCGGCTCCGGCGGGGGCGGCACTGTGTGGACCGCGGTGGACGAGGTTCTCGGCCGCGAAGTCGCCATCAAGGATGTCGTGGTGCCGCCCTGGCTGGGCGACAGCGAGCGTGAGCTGGCTCGCGAGCGCACGCTGCGGGAGGCGCGGGCGGCCTGCCGCATCGACCATCCCAACGTCGTGGACATCTACGACGTCGTCGAGCAGGACGGCCGGCCGTGGATCGTGATGCGGCTGCTCAAGGCGCCGTCGCTGGCGCAGGTGGTCGAGCAGGACGGTCCGTGCAGCCCGCAGCTGGCCGCCCGGATCGGCCTGCAGGTGCTCGGCGCGCTGCGGGCGGCACACACCCACGGCATCACCCACCGCGACGTGAAGCCGTCCAACGTGCTCGTCGACGGCGACCGCGCGGTGCTCACCGACTTCGGCATCGCCACGATCGACGGCGAGGCCAGCCTCACCTCCCCGGACGCCCTGGTGGGGGCGCCCAGCTACATCGCGCCGGAGCGGGTGCGCGGCGAGCCGGCCACCGCGGCGTCCGACCTGTGGTCGCTCGGCGCGACGCTGTACGCGGCGGTCGAGGGGCGCCCGCCGCACCAGCGCGAAGGGATCATCGCGATCCTGACCGCGGTCGCCACCGACGAGCCGGATCCGCCACGCCGCGCCGGCCCCCTCACGCCGTTGCTGACGGCGCTGCTGACCAAGGAACCCGAGAAGCGGCCGTCCGCCGCGGACGTCGAGCTGTTCCTGAAGCGGATCGTGTCGCTCACCGACGCCGAGCTGACGGCGGTGACCGGGCTGACCGGGCTGACCGGGCTGGCTGCGACAGCCGGGACCGGGACAACCGGGACCGGGACGGTCGGGCTGGCGGGCCTCGGGCTCGGCGCCGGGTCGACCAGCACCGGTCTCGAGAAGACCAGCGTCGTGACCCCACCGACGCGCCGCCGCCGGCTGCCACCGGTCGCGGCGGCCGCCGTGCTCACCCTGCTGGCCGCCGTGCTCGGCGCGCTGGCGCTGCTGTCGCCCGGGCCGGCCGACCCGCCGCTCACGGAGCAGGAACCAATCGGCGGCTCACCCAACCAGGCCCCCGCGCCGGTCACGAGCACCGGGCCCGTGCCGGGCTCCGGCGGCGACAGCCGCGGCGTGCAGGACCGGCCACGGACGAGCGCGCCAGCCGTGCAGCCCCCGGCCCAGCCGGTGGTCGAGCCGAGCCAGCCGCAGACATCGGTGCCGGCGTCGGAGCAGCCGACCACCGTCGATCCGACGCCGACCGGCGGCACCGATCCCACCGAGACCACCGGTACCGAGGAGCCGCCGCCGACGACCGACGTCCCGCCGACCTCGGCGGCGGCGTCGGCGACCGTCTGACCGCCCACGGCGGCTCGCCAGCGGGCAGGATCTGCAGGCGTGCGGTTCAGCGTGTGGGCCCCAGGGCGCGAGCGGGTGCGGCTACGGATCGGCACGGCTGACACCGTTGACCACGAGCTGCGCCGGTCGGCCGGCGGCTGGTGGGTCGCCGACGTCCAGGCCGGCCACGGCACGGACTACGCGTTCGTGCTCGACGACGGCGAGCCGCTGCCCGACCCGCGCTCGCGCTGGCAGCCCAACGGCGTGCGCCGGCCCTCGCGGGTGTACGATCACGCGCGCTTCGAATGGACCGACGACGGCTGGACCGGCCGGCCGCTGGCCGGTGGCGTGATCTACGAGCTGCACGTCGGCACGTTCACCCCGCAGGGCACCTTCGACTCGGCGCTGCGGCGGCTGGACCACCTGGTCGACCTCGGCGTCGACTTCGTCGAGGTCATGCCCGTCAACGCGGTCGACGCCCCGCGCAACTGGGGCTACGACGGCGTGCTCTGGTTCGCGGTCACCGAGAACTACGGCGGACCGGACGCGTTCAAGCGCTTCGTCGACGGCTGTCACCGGCGCGGGCTCGCCGTGCTGCTCGACGTCGTGCACAACCACCTCGGCCCGTCCGGGGCGTACCTGGACCGGTTCGGCCCGTACTTCGCCGGGCGCAACATCTGGGGGCCGTCGCTGAACCTGGACGGCCCCGACTCCGACGAGGTCCGCCGGTTCCTGATCGACAACGCGCTCGGCTGGCTGCGCGATTTCCACCTCGACGGGCTGCGCCTGGACGCCGTGCACGCGCTGGTCGACCGGCGGGCCACGCACGTGCTGGAGGAGCTCGCCACCGAGGCGGACGCGCTCGCCGCGCACCTGCGCCGGCCGCTGTCGCTGATCGCCGAGTCCGACCTGAACGACCCGCGCCTGGTGACCGCGTGGGAGTCCGGCGGGTACGGCCTGACCGCGCAGTGGAACGACGACGTGCACCACTGCCTGCACGCCGCGCTCACCGGCGAGCGGCAGGGCTACTACGCCGACTTCGGGGCGCTGACCGACCTGCGCCGCACGCTGCGCGAGGTGTTCTTCCACGCCGGCCACCAGTCGTCGTTCCGGCGCCGCACGCACGGCCGCCCGGTCGACGTCTATCACACGCCGGCGCACCGGTTCGTCGTGTCGTTGCAGAACCACGACCAGATCGGCAACCGGGCGACCGGTGACCGGTTGCCGGCGTCGCTGCCGCCGGGGTTGCTGGCCTGCGGCGCCGCGCTGCTGCTGTGCTCGCCGTACACGCCGATGCTGTTCATGGGCGAGGAATGGGGCGCCTCGACGCCGTTCCAGTTCTTTTCCTACTTCCCCGACCCGCGGCTGCGCGAGCGCATCCGGCTCGGCCGCTACGAGGAGTTCGCCGAGCACGGCTGGGACGGCGACGTTCCCGATCCCAACGACGAGGCCACCTTCGAGCGGTCCAAGCTGCGCTGGGACGAGGTCACCGGCGCGCCGCACGCCCGCCTGCTGAGCTGCTACCGGGCCCTGATCGCGCTGCGCCGCGCCCGCCCCGAGCTGACCGACCCGTGGCTGGCGCGGCTGCGCGTGGACGTCGACGAGGACGCCCGCTGGATCGTGCTGCACCGCGGCCCGGCCGGCACGGTCGTGCTCGCGGTCAACCTGGCCGGCGATCCCGCCAAGATCCCGCTTGCAACGGTCGACACCGCGAACGCCCGGGTGCTGCTCGACTGGGAACCCGCGCGGCTGCACCCGGATGCCGTCGAACTGCCCGCCGAGTCGTTCGCGGTCCTGGACCTGGGCGGCTGCGCCGGCTGACCGGCCAACCCGTCAAACGGTGGCCAGCATTGACGGCACCCCTGGTCACCAGGTCGTTATCGTCGTGGGGTAGCACAGCGTGTGCGGAGAACAGCACTGCGTTTGCTTCCGGCGTGGACCGGGCGACGCGTTTGGAGTGCGGATGTTGACGAGCAGGGGACCGACCGGCTGGGAAGTCGCCAGGGCGGCGAACGTCTCGCAGTCGACGGTCTCGCTCGTGCTGTCCGGGCGCGCCGGCGGCCGGGTCTCGCCGGCCACCCAGGAGCGGGTGCGCCGGGTCGCCAAGGAGCTCGGGTACCGGCCGCACGCGGCCGCCCGCTCGTTGCGGTTGGGCCGCTCCGGGCTCGTGCTGCTGGTCGCCCCCGACGTGCGCGATCCGCTGTTCGCCGGCGTCGTCGACGGTGCCGGGCGGGCCGCACACGAGAACGGGTGCTCCGTCGTGCTCGCCGCCAACCAGAACGGAGCCCTGCTCGGCGGCGCGGCCAGCGCGGTCGACGGCGTGGTCGTGTGCGCCAAGCCGTCCCGGGAGCTCACCGGGTCCGGCGGCCAGCTGCCGATGATCGTGCTCGACGCGACGGCTCCGCGCGGCGTGCCGGCCGTCCGGCTGGATGTCGCCGATGGCATGAGCCGCGCGGTGCGGCGGCTCATCGAGCTCGGCCACCGGCACATCGGCTACCTGCATGCGCCGAACCGGCCGTCGAGGTGGGCGGCGTTCAAACGCGCCGCCGCCGACGTCCGGGCGACGACGGTCACCGCGCGGCTGACGGCGGAGGCGGCCGAGCGGGCCGGCCGCGAGCTGCTCTCGGACCCCGACGGGCGCGTCACCGCGATCGTGTGCGACGGCGACGAGCACGCCGCGGGCCTTTACCGGGCCGCCTACGGCATGGGCCTGCGCATTCCCGAGGACCTCTCGGTGATCGGCTTCGGCGGCACCGGGCTGGGCGAGCTGCTGTCCCCGCCGCTGACGACCGTGGAACTACCCGGGGAGGAGCTGGGCCGAACCGGGGTGGTCATGCTGCTCGGCCTGCTCGCCGGCCAACCACCGGTACAGCGCGCACTACTACCAATGACCCTACGAGAACGCCACTCCACCGCCCCCCCGCCAAGCTAAACCCCCCGGCGTGTCGTCCGTTTCGGTACGCATGTTGCACGTTTCGGTACGCATGTCCTCCGTTCCGGTACGCGCGCCCTGGCGCGCCGCACGGGCTCCCGGCGGGCGCTGCTAGCGTCGGGGTATGAGCGCCGGGCGCCTGGTCCGACGGCTGCTGGTCGTGGTGCTGGTGGCCACCTTCGTGGTGGTCTGCCTGCGCCTTGGCTGGTGGCAGTGGCAGCGCTTCGGGCTGACCGGGTCGGCGCAGAACCTCGGCTACACGCTGCAGTGGCCGGTGTTCGCCCTGTTTGCGATCTTCATGTGGTGGCGGCTGAGCCGCCTTGAGGCCAGGCGGCGCGCAGAGGAGCCGGCCCAACCCTCGACGGGCGAACCCTCCAAGCCGGCCCCGGTGGCGCCCCCGGTCGCGCCGGCCTCATCGACGGACGAGCCGGACGATGAGCTCGCCGCCTACAACCGCTACCTCGCCCAACTGCACGCCAAGGAGTCCGACCGTGCCCACTGACCAGCTCGCCTCGACGCCGGCACAAGCCGGGACGCTCGGCGGGGCACTGCTGCGGTTCCGCGTGCTCGCCTATGTGGTCGGTGTGCTGCTGCTCGGGCTGGTCGTGGCGATGGGCTTCAAGTACCTTGCCGACGAGCCACGCGGCGTGGAGATCATCGGCCCGATCCACGGCTTCGTCTACGCGGTCTACCTGGCGGTGGCCCTCGACCTTGCGATCCGGGCCAAGTGGTCGGTCCGCGGCACGCTGCTGGTGCTCATCGCCGGCACCATTCCGTTCCTGTCGTTCGTCGCCGAGCGCACGGTCACCCACCGGGTCCGGGCCGGCCGCACGCTCTAACCGCCGGTACGTGGGCGTCATTCGATTCGCAACTAGGATCGGATGACGCCCACGCGCCGCCGGAACGGGGCGGATGGCGGGAACGGGGCGTGGACGTGGTTCGGCGGCTGCCGCGGCATCCGCGGCGGCTAGGGAGGTTGCGGTGGCAAGTCGTTACCGGATATCGGTGGATCGGGCGGCGTGCCTGGGCAGCGGGCTGTGCACGGGCGTCGCGCCGAACCATTTCAGGCTCGACGCGGAGTACATCTCGCGGCCGCGCGAGGACGTGGTGGACGCCGACGAGGTGGTGATAGACGCCGCCGAGTGTTGCCCGGCCGAGGCGATCACGGTGGTGGACGCCGACACCGGAGCGCCGGTGGCACCCTGACCCGCGAGTGGTTCGGGCCGGCCGGGTGGCTTGTCCGGCCGGGTGGCTTGTCCGGCCAGGTGGCTTGTCCGGCCGGGTGGCTTGTCCGGTCAGGTGGCTTGTCCGGCCGGGTCAGGCGACGCCGTGGATCTCCGACGTGGGAGCGATCCGGACCAGGCCACGGTAGGCGTCGGTGGCGCGGTGACCCTCGTTCACGACGCCGTCGACCTCGCGGACGATCGGCATGTCGACGCCGTACCGGTCGGCCAGCTCCAAGACCACGCGGCAGGTCTTGACGCCCTCGGCGACCATCTTCATGTCCGACGTGATCTGCTCGATGGTCTGGCCGCGGGCCAGCCGCTCGCCGACGGTGCGGTTGCGCGACAGCGGGCTCATGCAGGTGGCCATGAGGTCACCCAGCCCGGTGAGGCCGGCGAACGTGCGCGGGTCGGCGCCCATGGCGACGCCGAGCCGGGTGATCTCGGCGAGCCCCCGCGTGATGACCATGGCCCTGGTGTTGTCGCCGACGCCGAGGCCCTCGGCCATGCCGGCGGCGATCGCGATGACGTTCTTCAACGCCCCGCCGAGCTCGCAGCCGAGCACGTCGGTGCTGGTGTAGACGCGGAACACCCGGTTGACGAACAGGCCCTGCAGGGAGCGGGCGACCTGGTCGTCGGGCATGGCGATCACGGCGGCGGCCGCGTAGCCGGCGAGCACCTCGCGGGCGAGGTTGGGGCCGGCGAGCACGCCGACCGGGTGCCCGGGCAGGACGTCGTCGACGACCTCGGTCATGCGCTTGGCGGTGCCCCGCTCGAGGCCCTTGGACAGGCTGACGATGGGGATCCACGGCCGGACGAACTTGGCGGCCTCCTCGAGGGTGGCCCGGAAGCCGTGCGAGGGCACGGCGACGACGAGCACGTCGGCCGGCCACACCGCGTCCTCGAGCGAGCTGGTGGCGCACAGGTCCGGAGGCAGCGCCAGGTCCGGCAGGTAGGAGCTGTTGACGTGGGTCTCGTCGATCTCGGCGGCCAGCTCCGCCCGGCGCGCCCACAAGGTCACGTGGGCGTTGGCCGCCGCCAGCGACGCGACCGTGGTGCCCCACGAACCGGCACCGAGCACGCAGACGTGGATTTGTCTGGTCACGGCGTCACCTTAAGGGCACGGCGTCACCTTAAGGGCACTCTGCCGGTTGGCCTGGTCGACGCGGTCCACCTGGGCGATCGCGTCGGCGACGGCGGCGACCTCGGCCGCGAACCGGTGGCGGCGCTGCGCGAGCTCCTCGCGCCCGGGGTCGACGAGGTCCCGGTTGGCGGCGAGCCGCAGCGCGCCGGCGAACAGCTCGACCGACACCGACTCCGCGCTGTGGATGCGCCGCTGCAGGACGTACTGCCGGCCGACGGCGACGCACTCGTCCAGGAACGGCTTGCGCTCGACCGGCCGGCGCGGGTCGTGGGCGGCCAGCCGGTCGGCGACGACCAGGTAGGACTCCACGAACGAGCGCAGCACCCGGTGGGCGACCAGGAACGGCGCGCCGGCCAGCAGCTGCTGCGGGTCCGCCGGCGGGGCGTCCAGCGCGGGCCAGCCGGGACCGAGCAGCGCCAGCTCCGCGGCGAGCTCGTCGTGGAAGGACGCCCTGTCGGCGAAGAAGAACTCGTACTTGAGCAGGTCCCGCACGGCCAGGGCGTGCGCGGCCGGCCGCTCGGCGGTCGCGGCGAGCTCGACGATCGCGCGGTTGACGAACCAGTGGATGGCGTTGTTGCGGTAGTACGCGGCGACCAGGTGCTGGCCCGGCTCGATCGCGTACACCGGCTCGGTGCCGTCGGTGTACGCGGTGACGACGCCGTGCCTGGCCAGCGCGGCCAGCACGGCGCGCACCCCGCCGGCGTGGCGCAGCTCGTCGAGCCCGCTCTGCGGCAGCCCCCGGGCCTCGACGTAATCGAGCAGCGGATCGACCACGAGGCGAACCTCGTCGAGCGTGAGCGCCCGGTCATGCGCGCCGAGCAGCGCCAGCGGCACGAGCGCGACGGCCAGCACCGGGGTCGCCTCGTTCATTCGCCTACACACACCGAAGGCGACCTTCCGCACGGCGAGCCGCGGGTCCGGGCCCGCCGCGGTGAGCGCCCGGCGCAGCGAAAGCGGCTCGGCGAACCGGACGTGGACCTTGCCCAGTGGCCGCTGATGGGCCTTGACCGTGCGGGCCAGCCAGCCGACGCCCTCGCGCTGCTTGGCCCCGCCGCGCTGCTCGTCGGCCATCGCCGCGACCTCGGGAAGCTGGTCGAACGTGATCGACACCGGCACCAGGTAGGCGTCCTGCGCGCGGCCGGACTGCACGGCGTCGACGAGGTACTGCAGGATGCCGAACCGCGGCGGGCGCAGCTTGCCGGTGCGCGAGCGGCCGCCCTCCAGGTACCACTCCAGGTTGAACCGCTTGGCGGCCAGGTAGCCGAAGTACTCCCGGACGGCGAGCTTGTAGAGCTGGTCGTCGCCGAACGAGCGGCGGATGAACACCACGCCGGCCCGCCGGCCGAGCGGACCGAACGGCCAGAACGACAGGTTGTCCCCCGCGACCTTGTGGTTGGGCGCGAAGTCGTTGGCCGACAGCACCGTGTCCAGGATGAGCGGGTCCATGTACGAGCGGTGGGTCGGCAGGAACACCAGCGAGTGCTTGCGGTTGAGGTCGCGGAGCCTGGCCAGGTCGAGCCCACCGACCCGGATCGTCCAGGCCCGGTTGTGCGCCGGGGCCAGCGCGCCGAACAGCAGGTCGGCGGCGAGCCGGCTCTGCACCGCCACCACCTCGGCGAGCCGGTCTTCCGCGGCGGCGGTTACCGAGCCGACCGGCTGCCCGGTCGACTTGGCGAGCTCGGCAAGCTCGGTGCGGAACCGCCGGCTGGCCATGATCTGGTCGACGACCAGGCGCGGCACCTTGTAGCGGTCACCGATGAGCGCGCGCTCGGCTCGCTCCAGCGCGAGCGTGGCCTGCCGGCCGACGAACGAGGCGAAGGCCGCCTGGCCGCCGGACTCGCCGACCTCGACGCTCCAGCGCCGGCGCAGCTCGCCGGCGTGGGCCGGCTCGGCGACGACGACCCGGCAGCGGTCGGGCCGGCGGCGCGCGATCCGCCGCTGGGTGCCCGGGCGGGGCCGGCGCGGGTTGGTCATCAGCAACAGGTCCCGCCAGCGCGCCCGGCGGCCGCCCTTGCGCTCCGGCGGCAGCCACGCCACCCGCACCGGCACCAGCAGCGGGTCGTCGTGGCGGGCGAGCCGCTCGCGCAGGGCCGGCGGTTCGATCCGCTCGATCGGGTCAGCGCCGTCCGGGCCGCCGTCATGGCCGCCCTCCGGCAAGCCGCTGCCGCTGAGCCAGTCCTCGATCACGCGGCGCTCGACGTCCGAGCCGGCGCAGATCAGCAGCACGGTCGGCCCGCCGGCGGCCACGGGCAGCGTTGCGTCCATCACGACAGCGTGCCGTGCCTCGCCGGACGCCGTCCACCGGCCCGGTTCGGCTACCGTCGCGGCCCATGAGCAGTGGCCCGCTCGCCGGAATCCGCGTGGTTGAGATCGTCGGCATCGGCCCGGGACCGTTCGCGGCCGCGCTGCTGGCCGGCATGGGCGCCGAGGTGACCAGGGTCGAGCGGCCCGGCGGCGGGGCGCTGGACTTCGCCGGCTCGGTGTCGGCCGGCGGCCGCGCGCGGGTCCTCGCGCTCGACCTGAAATCCGGCGGCGGCAGGGCCGCGCTGCTGGAGCAGGTGAGGGGGGCCGACGTGCTCATGGAGGGGTTCCGGCCGGGCGTGATGGAACGCCTCGGCCTCGGGC
>DASSUA010000254.1:0-9358 GCA_035707525.1 Pseudonocardiaceae bacterium | reverse complement strand
GCCCACCCACCCGCCGGCGCCGGGCCCGGCCACCCCAGCGCAACCCGGCCCGCGCCTGGCTGCTGCTGGCGCCGGCGCTGCTGGTGCTCGGTGGGTTGCTGCTGGTGCCGCTCGGCCGGGTCACGACGATGTCGTTCGAGGACATGTCCGGCCTGCGGGCGCTGGCCAGGGGCGAGGGCGAGTTCGTCGGGTTCGACAACTACCGCGACGTGCTCGGCAGCCGGCAGCTGTGGCTGACCGTGCTGCCCAACACGGTCGTGGTGGCGATCCTGTGCGTGGTGCTCACGGTGGTCGTCGGCACGCTGGCGGCGCTGCTGCTGGAGTCGCTGCGGCCGCGGGCAAGGGCGCTGGTCACGATGGCGATCCTGACCGCATGGGCGGTTCCGGCCGTCACCGGCACCTACATCTGGATCTGGATCTTCAACCCGGGCGACGGCCTGGTCAGCGAGGCCGCCCAGGCGCTGGGGCTGGTCGATCCCGGCGGGGAGAACTGGTTCACCAACCGGTACGCGTTCTTCACCATCGTCGTGATCAACGTCGTGCACCACGGCTACCCGTTCGTCGCGCTCACCGTGCTGGCCGGGCTGCTCACGGTCCCCGCCGAGCTGACCGAGGCCGCGGTGCTGGACGGCGCCGGCGCCTGGCGGCGGTTCTGGAGCGTCACGGTGCCGCTGCTGCGGCCGGTGTTCGCGGTCGTGACGATCCTGTCCACGATCTGGGACTTCAAGGTGTTCACCCAGGTGTTCCTGATGCCAGGAGGCGACGGGGCCAACCGCGAGGTGCTCAACCTGGGCACGTGGTCCTATGTGGAGGCGTTCGGCCAGACCGAGTACGGCATCGGGTCGGCGATCGCGGTGGTGCTCACGATCACCCTGCTCCTGATCACCGCGGTCTACCTGCGCACGCTGTTTCGGGAAGGGGAGCTCACGTGAGGCCGGCGCGGGTGGTCCGGGCCGTGGCGCTGGTGGCGCTGCTGGCGTTCACGCTGTTCCCGGCGGTGTGGATGCTGGTCACGGCGTTCAACCCGAGGGCCAACGGCGGCCAGCTGGCGCCGTCCGGAATCACCCTGGAGAACTTCCGGTTCGTGCTCGACGAGGGCCGCTTCGACACGTTCCTGGCCAACTCGCTGACCGTCGCGGTCGGCACCGTCGGGGTGAGCGCGGCGATCGCCCTGCTCGCCGCGGTCGCCGTGGCCCGGTTCCGGTTCCGGTTCCGCACGTCGGTGCTGGTGATGCTGCTCGTCGTGCAGATGGTGCCGCTGGAGGCGCTGGTCATCCCGCTGTTCATCCAGGCCCGCGGTCTGCAGCTGCTCAACTCGCTGATCGGCCTCGTGGTGGTGTATGTGGCGTTCTCGCTGCCGTTCGCGGTGTGGATGCTGCGCGGGTTCGTCGCCGCGGTTCCGATGGAGATCGAGGAGGCGGCCTACGTCGACGGCGCCTCGTGGACCCGGATGTTCTTCACGATCCTGCTGCCGCTGGTCGCGCCGGGGCTGGTGGCGACGAGCATCTTCGCGTTCATCGTCGCGTGGAACGAGTTCATCTTCGCTTACACGTTCATGAGCGACGACGCGAAGTACACGGCGGCCGTGGGGCTGCGGTACTTCTTCGGCTTGTACACGACGAACTGGGGTGCGGTGATGGCCGGCTCGACGCTCATCACGATCCCGGTGATGGTGTTCTTCGTGTTGGTGCAGCGGCGGCTCACGGCCGGCCTGGTGGCGGGGGCGATCCGCGGATGAGCGAACAGTCCGGGCGGCTCGCCGCGGGGGTGCTGCTGCCGGGGTTCATCGGCACGAGCCCGCCCGGCTGGCTCGTCGAGGCGATCGGCGACGGCCTGGCCGGCGTCGTCTACTTCGGCCACAACATCGCCGACCAGGCCCAGCTCGCGGCGCTGTCGTCGCAGCTGCACGCGCTGCGCGCCGGCCTGCTGATCGCCGTCGACGAGGAGGGCGGCGACGTCACCAGGCTGCACGTCGGGGCCGGCTCGTCGCACCCGGGCCACGCCGCCCTGGGCGTCGTCGACGATCTCGCGGCCACGGCCGCGGTCGCCGGTGGCATCGGGCGCGAGCTGCGGACGGCCGGCGTCGACCTCAACCTCGCGCCGTGCGTCGACGTCAACTCCGACCCGGCCAACCCGGTCATCGGCGTGCGCTCGTTCGGCTCCGACCCCCGCCTGGTGGCCAGGCACGCCGCCGCGTTCGTCGAGGGCCTGCAGGAGGCCGGGGTCGCCGCCTGCGCCAAGCACTTTCCCGGTCACGGCGGCACCAGGACCGACTCGCACGTCACGCTGCCGGTGATCGACGCCGACCTGGCGACCCTGCGCGCGCGTGACCTGCCGCCGTTCGCGTCGGCGATCGCCGCCGGGGCCCGCTGCGTGCTGACCGCCCACATCCGGTTCACCGCCGTCGACAGCGCCCCGGCGACGGTGAGCCCGGCGGTGACCGCGCTGCTGCGCGACGAGCTGGGCTTCGACGGGGTGGTGCTGACCGACGCGCTCGACATGCGGGCGATCACCGCCCGGTTCGGCCTCGCCGGCGGCGCGGTGGCGGCCCTGGCCGCGGGCGCCGACCTGCTGTGCATCGGCAACCCGGCCAACGAGGCCGGCCGCGGCGACGGCCGCGCCGAGCTCGACCTCGTCTGGCGGGCGATCGTGGACGCGGTGCGGACCGGTGAGCTGCCCGAACAGCGGCTGCGGGAGGCCAATGCGAGGGTCGCCGAGCTGGCCGGGTGGGTGCGGGCGGCGAAGGAGCGGCCGGTCCCGGCGCTGCCGCCGACCCTCGGGCTCGAGGTCGCCAGGCGCGCGCTGCGGGTGACCGGCGACGTGCTGCTCGCCGGCCCACCCGAGGTGGTCGACCTGCGCCGCCACGTCAACCGCGCCGCCGGGCGCAACTCGGCGGTGCTGCTGGACGTGCTGCACCGGCGCGCGCCGGCCGGTGCCGGGGCCGGGCGGCCGGTGGTGCTGGTCGACGAGCCGCAGCGCGACCCGGCCGTCACCGACGAGCTGCACGCACTGCTGCACCGGCATCCCGGAGCGGTCGTCGTGGCGACCGGCTGGCCCGACCCGAGCGTCGATCTCGGCGGGAACGTGGTGCGGACGTTCGGCAACGCGCGGGTGAACGCCGAGGCCGCCGCCGATGTGCTGTTCGGGTCGGTGGGCGCATGAGCCTGCCCCCACCCGGCCGGGTGCTCGCGGCCGATCTTGGCAAGACCTCGTGCCGCGTCGGGCTCGTCGCGGGCGGCGTGCTCGTCGACCAGGAGACCGGCGCCGGCACCCCGGGCCTGGCCGAGCCGACCGGCGTCGCGGCCGCCACTGCGGCGATCGTGCCGCTGGTCCGGCTGCTGTCCGACCGCTGCGGCCTGCGCTCACCGGCGCCGATCGGGATCGGAGCGGCCGGCGCGCTCTACAGCGTGGACGGCCCCCGCCGGCTCGCCGCGGCGATCCTGGCCGCGACCGGGGCCGGTGCCGCCATGGTGACCAGCGACGCGATCACGGCGCACGCCGGTGCGCTCGGCGGCCTGCCCGGCGTCGTGCAGCTCGCCGGCACCGGCGCGGCCACGATCGGCATCGCCGCCGGCGGTGGACGGTACCTGGTGGACGGCTGGGGACCGTGGCTCGGTGACGAGGGCAGTGGCGGCTGGATCGGGCTGGCCGGCCTGCGCGCCGCGGTTCGGACGCACGACGGGCGCGCCGAGCCGACCGCGCTGCTGGACGCCGCGGTGGCCCGGTTCGGCGAGCCGGGCCGGCTGCCCTCGCTGCTGGTTGCCGAGGGCAACCCGGCGCGGGTCGCGGCGAGCTTCGCCCCCGACGTGGTGCGGGTCGCCGCCGCCGGTGACGCGGTCGCCGGCGAGCTGCTGGCCGTGGCGGGGGCGGCGCTCGCGCGCGGAACGCTGACCGCGGTGCGCGCGATCCGCGCCGACGGCTCGCCCGACGCCGAACCCACGCCGGTCGTGCTGATCGGCGGCCTCGCGTCGCTCGGCGAGGTGCTGCTGGAGCACTGGCGCTCGGCGCTCGCCGGCTCGCCGGTCCGGGTGCTGGCCAGGCCACTCGGCGACGCGCTGGTCGGCGCGGCCATGCTTGCGGTGCGCACCGACCTGCCGCACGAGCCGTCGGTGTACCGCTCGGCCCAGCGCGTGGCAGTGACCGCCGGCCCGCCCAGGCTCCCGACCGACCCCAGGCACACCGACGAGCTGGCCACCGAGCAGGTCCGGCCCGGGTTGGAGGACCTGGACACCAGGCCGGCGCGCGAGGTCGTGGAGCTGCTGCTCGGCGCCGAGGCCGCCGTGCCGGCCGCGCTGGCCGCGGCGGCACCGGCGCTCGCGGAGGCGGTCGACCTGGTGGCCGACCGGCTGCGCGGTGGTGGCCGGCTGGTCTACGCGGGCGCCGGCACCCCGGGCCGGCTCGCCGCGCTGGACGCCGCCGAGGTCGGCCCGACCTTCGGGGTGCCGCCCGGCGTCGTCATCTCGATCATCGCCGGCGGGGCGGACGCCCGGCTGCAGGCGTTCGAGGGCGCCGAGGACGACGACCTGGCCGGCGGTGTCGACCTGGCCGCGCACGACGTGGGCCCAGGTGACGTCGTGGTCGGCGTCAGCGCCTCCGGCCGCACCCCCTATGTGCTCGGCGCGCTGACCGCCGCCCGCGCCGCCGGCGCGGCGACCGTCGCCGTCGTCAACAACCCGGGCAGCCCGATCGCCGCGGTCGCCGACATCACCGTGGAGGTGCGCACCGGCGCCGAGGTCATTGCCGGCTCCACCAGGCTGACCGCCGGCACCGCGCAGAAGATCGTGCTCAACGTGCTGTCCACGGCGGCGATGGTCCGCCTCGGCCGCACCTTCGGGGCCTGGATGGTCGACGTCCAGACCCGCAACCAGAAGCTGCGCCGGCGCGCCGTGCGCATCCTGCGCGAGGCGACCGGGGCGGCGGCCGAGGACGCCGAGCGCGCCCTCGCCGAGACCGGCGGCGACGTCCGCACCGCCCTGGTCGCGCTGCTGCTCGACGTCGACGCCCGCACCGCACGTACCCGGCTGGCGAGCGCCAACGGCCAGGTCCGCCAGGTCCTCGGCAGCAAGCTCACCACGCCGTGAGGGTCGTCGGAGTGCTCTCGGGCACCTCCGTGGACGCGATCGACGTCGCCGCTGCCGAGGTGACGATCGACGGTGACCGGGCCACGATGCTGCTGCTGGGGCACGTCGAGCGGCCATGGCCGGCCGGGCTCGCCGAGCGGATTCTCGCGGTGCTGCCGCCCTCCCCAACCACGGTGGCGGAGCTGTGCGCGCTGGACAACGCGATCGGCCAGGCGTTCGGAGCCGCGGTCGCCGCGATGATCGCCGGCCTTCCCGGTGGCCGGGCCGACCTGGTGGCCAGCCTCGGCCAGACGGTGTTCCACGATGTCTCGGGCGGGCGTTGCCGCGGCAGCCTTCAGCTCGGCCAGCCGGCGTGGATCGCCGAGGCCACCGGCCTGCCCGTGGTCTCTGACCTGCGTGCCGCCGACGTCGCAGCCGGCGGCCACGGCGCCCCGCTCGCCAGCACGCTCGACGCGCTGTGGCTGGCCGGGCCGGGCGGACCGCGGGTGGCGCTCAACCTCGGCGGCATAGCCAACGCAACCGTGGTCTTCGGGCCCGGCGAGCCCGTGATCGCGTTCGACACCGGACCCGGAAACTGCCTGCTGGACCTGGCCGCCGAACGCCTCACCGGGCGGCGCGTCGACTCCGGCGGCGCGCTCGCCGCCGCCGGCACCGTCCGCCACGACCTGCTGGAACGCCTGCGCTCCCACCGGTACTTCGCGCTCCCGCCGCCCAAGTCCACCGGCCGGGAGCTCTTCGACAGCGGCTACCTCGACCGCGCGCTCGCCGGCCAGGGCATCGACGCCCCCGACCTGCTGGCCACCCTCACCGAGCTGACCGCCTCCACCGTCGCCGAAGCCCTGGCCAGCTACCACCCCGCCGAAGTGATCGTCTCCGGTGGCGGAGCCAGAAACCCAACCCTCCTGGCCGCCCTGCGCCGCCTCCAACCTGGCACAACGTGGTCCACCAGCGACGCCCGCGGCCTGCCCGCCGCCGCCAAGGAGGCCTACCTGGTCGCCCTGCTCGGCTTTCTGACCTGGCACAACCTCCCCGGCACCGTCCCAGGCCCCAACGGCCGCACCGCCACCGGCGCCACCCACCCCACTGTCCTAGGCCGCCTAACCCCCGGCATGTCGCCCGCCCCCGTACGCGTGTCGTCCGTTTCAGTACGCGAGTTTCACGCTTCATGACGTGAGTTGCACGTTCTTGGGCGCCGTCCGTCGGGCGTCCATCGCACTTGGGCACGTTCACCGCGTGTCGGTGACCAGCGAGACGCGGCGCCATCCGTACCCAAACGTGCAACATGCGTACCGAAACGGACGACACGCGTTTTAAGGGGTGGATGACACGCCGGGGCCGGGGGCTAGGTGGAGGCGGGCGAAGAGGAGGGACTCGGTCAGGGCGGTGACGCGCTCGGCCTGGCTGCGGGCGGACCGGGTGTCGATCTCGACCGAGATCGTGCCGGTGAAGCCGTTGCCGCCGAGCATTTCGCACACCTCCGCGCACGGTTGGGTGCCTCGACCGGGCACCAGATGCTCGTCCTTTGGCAGTCCGCTGCCGTCGCCGAGGTGCACGTGGGCCAGCGCCGGCCCCATCCGCCGCAGCAGCGCGATCGCGTCCTGGCGGGCGGTGGCGGTGTGCGAAAGGTCGAGCGTGTAGTGCCGGTAGCCGGCGTCGGTCGGGTCGGGAGTCGGGTAGAACGCCGACATCGTCAGCCGTGAGCGGCGCAGCGGGAACATGTTTTCGACGGCCATTCGGATGCCGTGCTGTGCCTCGGCCTCGGCGACCTCCTCGCCGAACGACGCGGCGTAGCGCCGCTGCCAGCGAAACGGCGGATGGATCACGACCGTGGGGGCGCCCAGCTCGACCGCCGCCTCGGCGCTGCGCCGCAGCCGCACGACCGGGTCGTTGCCCCAGACCCGCTGCGTGATCAGCAGGCACGGCGCGTGCACGGCGAGCACGGGCACGCCGTACCGCTTCGCGTAGCCGTCGATCGTCGGCAGGTGCTGGCTGACCGGGTCGGTCCAGATCATGACCTCGATGCCGTCGAACCCAAGCTCCGCAGCGAGTTCGAAGGCGCGCGCGACGGGCTCGGGGAAGACCGAGGCCGTGGACAACGCGACCGGTGGACCGTTCACTACAGGTCGAGCAGCAGCACGGCCGGGGACATCGTGACGAACAGGCCGATCAGCACCGTCATCACGATCGTGCGCGCATCCTTCGATCGCCAGATCCGCCTGACCAGCAGCACGGCGGCAACCGTGACCAGCACCCCGAGGACGGCCGAGAACGTCGGCTGAAACCGCCACATCCACCGGAACACCAGCCACAGCACGGCACCCGCGAACGCCCCCACCACCAGCTGGCCGATGGTGACCAGCCACTCGCGGACGGGCTGGCGCTCCTCCTCGAGCTCCTCGTCGTGCGGGAAATCGTAGTCGTCGACGTCGTGGTCCCAGTCGGGTGGAGCGCCGCGCTGCGGCGGCAGACCAAGCATGGCCGGGTGGACGATCTCGGTTTCATCGAGGCCGTACATCGGATCGTCACGCTGGCTTCTGGGCCGCTCGGTCAGGGGCGGCGGACCGCCAGGCGGCCGGCCGCCGCGGCGCTCGCCCCGGTCCGGGTGGCCGCGGCCGGCGGGGTCGGGCCAGTCGCCGTCGTCGATCCAACCGGGCTCGTCGACCCACTCACCCGGGCCCAGGTCACCGGGCATGCCGGGCTCGCCAGGGTGGCCGGGTTCGCGCCGGCCGCGGCTCGGACCGCCGCGCTCGCGCCCGAACGAGTCGTGCGGTTCGACGCCCTCGCGGCCGAAGGAGTCGTGGGGCTCGACCACTGGCCGCCCGAACGAGTCTTGTGGCTCGGAGCGGTCGTGCCCGTCGCGGCGCTGGCGCCGGCCGGGGCCCGACTGGTCACGACCTCCGCGGCGCTTGCCGCGCTCACGCTCGGCCCGTTCCGCCTGCTCGCGTTCGGCGAGTTCGCGCTCGAAGCGTTCCCGCTCGGCCCGTTCGCGCTCAGCGCGTTCCCGGTCGGCGCGTTCCCGCTCGGCGCGTTCCCGTTCGGCGCGTTCCCGGTCTGCACGGTCGCGGCCGATGCGCTCGCGTTCAGCCCGTTCCCGCTCGGCCCATTCGCGCTCGACCCGTTCCCGTTCGGCGCGTTCCCGGTCGGCCCGTTCGCGCTCGATGCGTTCTCGTTCTGCGCGTTCCCGCTCGAGCCGTTCGCGCTCGATGCGTTCGCGTTCCGCCCGCTCCCGGGCCGCTCGTTCGCGCTCGGCGGCGCGCTCTCGCCGGCCGGGCCGCTCGACGCGTTCGGTGCGATCGGGTGGCGGTGGGGGGCGATCCACGGGTTGCGCGGGAGGGCCCGGTGGTGGCGCTGGAAAGCCCGGCGGTGGGCCGGCATGTGGATGCCCGGGCGGGCCGGGAGGTCCCGGATGCGGCGGCGGTGGGGCGGCCGGGCGACCGGGAGCCATTGGCGGGCCGGCCAGGGCGGCCGGCGGGCGCGGATCGGGCTGCAGGTCGGGCACGCGCAGGAACGGATCGGTCTGGTCGGCCTCGCGGCGCCGGCGCCGGCCACTGCGCGGCGCGGGTGCGGGCGGCTGCTGGCCGGGCGGACCACCGCCGCCGGGTGGGCCGCTCGTCCCGCCGCTCGTGGGCCGGCCGGCGTGGTGCGGTGGGACCGGACCCGGCGGCGGCTCGACGGGGCGCAGCGGCCCGCTGTCGGAGAGGACCCGATCGATGATCGCCTGGGGTGCGGTGTCCTCGGGGTCGTCGGCCCGGCGGCGGCGCCGGCCGCCAGCGGACGCGGAGCCGCCGCCGTGCTGGGCGATCAGGTCCGCAACACTGCGCGGGCCCTGCTTGGGGTCCTGTTCCCGCCTTCTCATCACTTCCACCGTGCCTGCTGGTCGGGCATCCGTCCAGTGCCCAGCGGCCGTCCTGAGCCAGCCGGATGCGGTTCGCGCCCGGCGGCCCTGCGAATTTCACCCGGGGTGATTGTCAGATCCGGCCTCGTGATCATTTCAGGTCGCCCGAACCGTTGGGGTCGAGCTCGGTATCGAGCCGGCGCAGTATGACGCCTTCGCGCAGCGCCCACGGGCAGATCTCCAGTTCCTGCAGTTCCAGCGCGCGCATCGACGCCTCCGCGACCAGCGCGCCGGCGACCAGCTGGTGCGCCCGGCCCGGGCTCACCCCCTCCAGCTCGGCCAAGTCGGACGCGGAAATCTTCGAGATGAACGCGATGACCTGGCGCAGGCCGGCATCGGTGAGCGTGCGGCGTACCCGCAGCCCCGCGCTGGACGGCGCGGC
>DASSUA010000253.1:0-13330 GCA_035707525.1 Pseudonocardiaceae bacterium | reverse complement strand
GCACGCCGATCTGGTGATCATGGGCAGCATGGGCGGCGGCCCGGCGCTGCCGCCCAACTTCGACCCGGCCGTGATCGACCGGGCACGCGAGGTGCCGGGCGTCGAGCACGTCGTCGGCATGCGCGCCGACATGGCGCTGTTGACCACCCGCAGCGGCGCCGCGCCGCAGTACGTCGGGGCCGCGGACGTCGGCGGCCTGGCGCGGGTGTTCGGCCTGCGGGCCACCGCCGGCGAGCTTCGCGAGCTGCGCTCCGGCGAGATCGTGCTGGACTCCTCGTTCGCCGCCGACAACGGGCTGACCGCCGGCGCCACGCTGCGCCTGCAGACCCAGCGGGGCGACGAGCGGCAGGTCACGGTCGTCGGCGTCTACGAGTCCGAGCTGCTCGGCATCCCGATCCTGTCCGAGGACGACGCGCTCGCCGGGTTCCGCACCACCCAGCTGAACGAGGCCTACCTGCAGCTGTCCGAAGGTGCCGACACCGCGGCCGTGCAACAGCAGATCGACCAGCTGCTCGCCGGCAACCCGGAGGTGAGCGTGCAGGACCAGACCGACCTGCTGGCGGCCGCGCGCAGCCAGGTCGACACCATGGTCGTGATGCTGTACGTGCTGCTCGGGCTGGCGCTGGTGATCGCGGTGCTCGGCATCGTCAACACGCTGGCGCTGTCGATCCTGGAGCGGACCCGGGAGCTGGGCCTCGTCCGGGCGATCGGCATGCGGCGCGGGCAGATCATGCAGATGGTGACCGCCGAGTCGGTCGTGATCGCGGTGTTCGGCGCCCTGCTCGGGGTCGCCGTCGGCGCCGGGCTCGGCGCGGCGGTCGTGCTCGCGCTCGCCGACGAGGGTCTGTCCGAGCTGGGCCTGCCGTGGGCTTCGATGGGCACGTTCGTCGGGCTCGCCGTCGTGATCGGGCTGGTGGCCGCGATCGTGCCGGCCGTCCGCGCGGCGCGCACGAACGTGCTCTCGGCGATCGCCTACGAGTAGCCCCTACCGGGTGGAACGTCACTTGGGCGTCCCGAGCCGGCCGGTCACCGCTCGGGGCGCCCTTATGACGACCCGGCGTCTTGGGATCTTCCTGCGGCTGCGCTACGGTCCACGCTCGTGCCCGCCCGCCACCGCGCCCCCGACCGCCGCTCGGCGGCCCCCGCGCTGGTGGCGCTCCTGGTGGGGGCGATCGGCGCCGGCGGCGTATCGCTGGGCCTCGGCGACGGTCCCGCCACGGATCCGGCCGGCGATCGGGCCGCACTGTCGGCGGTCGCCCACGGTTCCCTGCCGCCCGCCCCGCCCCTGCTGGCGCCTCCGCAGTCCCCGCCGGTCCCGACACCGACACCGCCGCCGCCCCCGAAGACCAGCACCCCGCCGCCGCCACCACCACCACCACCGCCCCCGCCGCCATCGACCACCACGCGGCGGGTCGACAGCGCCACCGCGATGGAGCTGCGCGTCGTCGAGCTGGCCAACGCCGAGCGGGCCGCCGACGGGTGCGACCGGCCGCTGGTCGTCGACGACCGGCTGGCGCAAGCCGCCCAGGCGCACAGCACGGACATGTCGACCAGGGACTACTTCTCGCACACCTCGCCGGAGGGCGAGACCTTCGTCGACCGGGCGACCGCCGCCGGCTACCCGAGCCCCGCCGCGGAGAACATCGCCAAGGGCCAGACGAGCCCCGAGCAGGTCATGGCCGACTGGATGAACTCGGCCGGCCACCGCACGAACATCCTCAACTGCGAGTACCGCACGATCGGGGTCGGCCTGGACACCCGCGGCTGGTACTGGACGCAGGTCTTCGGCCGCTGAGCCCTCCCCCCGACGCCCACCATCCCCGCCTGGCGTGCGCCGGCCTGCGCACTTGGGGAGCTCCAGTTCCAAATGTGCAACCAGAGCTCCCCAAGTGAGGGGGCCGGTGCGGCAACCCTGGACGGGCGCGGCCGCGTCGTCCCGGATGTAGGGCTAGGTAAGGAGATCACGTGCGGCAGACCGACGAGGGGGCGTACCGGGACTACGTGAGCGCCCGGATGGAGCGGCTGCGCCGCACCGCCTACCTGTACTGCCGGGACTGGCACACCGCCGACGACCTGGTCGCGGTCACCATCGGCAAGCTGTACCGGCACTGGGGGCGGGCGCGGCAGGCGGCCAACCTCGACGCGTACGTGCAGCGCATCCTGCTGCGCACCTGGCTGGACGAGAAGCGCCGGCCATGGCGCCGCGAGGAGGCCACCGGCGAGCTACCGGAACCGCCCGCGTCGCCCGTCGAGCCCGGCGTGCTGGGCCGGGCACAGCTGCTGGACCTGCTGGCCGCGCTGCCGCCGCGGCGCCGGGCGGTGATCGTCCTTCGGCTCTACTGCGACCTCTCGGTGGAGGAGACCGCCGAGATCCTCGGCTGCACGGCCGGAACGGTGAAGAGCCAGACCGCGCGGGGGCTCGAGACGTTGCGTGCCGCGAACGCCGGGATGCCCGACCGTTAGGGAGGATCTCGATGGACAGGAACATCTTCGACGAGGCGATCGGTGACGTGCCGCCGTCCAGCGTGGACGTCGACGCCATCGTCGCCCGCCAGCGCCGCGCGGCACTCGTTCGCCGGGTCGGTGGTCCGGCAGTGGTGGCCGGGACCGCCGTCGTCGCCGTGGCCTTCGGCGCAGCCCTGGTGGTGCCCGGTGGTCTCGGTGGAAATTCAGGCGGCGGCATCGCGCCGGGCGCCGGGTCGTCGGCGCCCGCGGCGCCGAGCCCCTCGGAGCTGCCGTCGAGCTCGCCCCGACCGTCCGGCTCGAACCCGCCGTCGGGCGTGCCCAACCCGTGCGCCCTGCCGGCGGACCTCGATCCAATACCGGGCGACCCGGCGGATGTCGCGGCGAGGCTGGGTGCGGCGCTCGAAGCCGCCGTCAGCCAGCAGCTGCCAGAAGCGCAGCTGAGCACCAACCCCATCAACCAGTACAACGGCCGCCTCTACGGGCCGCTTGAGTTCATGCACGTCTACCAGGAGGGCGTCGACTACGGCAACGGCTCGTGCGCCATGCACCAGGACTACTACCTGGCCCGCGCCAGGATCACCGACGCGGCAGGGGCCGGCAACCTCCTCGCCTACGTCGGGCGTGCCGAGGAACACGGCACTGACCTGTTGCGTTGCGCGGCCGGAATGTCGCCGGAGCGCACCTTCTGCGAGGAGCGCACCGGTCCCGGTGGGGAGCAGCTCATCGTGACGACCTTGGTCGTGGAAAGCGGCGCCATCGTGCACCGCATTGACGCCACCCGGCCCGACGGGACCATGGTCACCGTCGACTCGCAGAACGTCGGCAGCGACATCAAGGAAGACGGCCCTGTCCAGCGGCCGACCCCGCCGCTGACCCACGACCAGCTCATCGCGATCGCCCTCACCCCCGGCCTGACCCTGTTCCCCTGACGTGCCGCCGCCAGCCCGCAGCCCCGGCGCACTTGGGGAGCTCCAGCTCCAAATGTGCAACTGGAGCTCCCCGAGTGCCCATTGGGGGTGGGGCGGCGGCGTGTCAGAGTGCGAGGGAGTCGCGGGTTACCGGGCAGGACATGCAGCGGGGGCCGCCGCGGCCGGAGCCGAGCTCGCACCCGCTGATCCGGATCACCTCGATGCCGGCGGCCTCCAGCCGGGCGTTGGTCATGACGTTGCGCTCGTAACCGACGACCACGCCCGGCTCGATCGCGAGCGTGTTGTTGCCGTCGTCCCACTGCTCGCGCTCCGCGGTCACCGGGTCCAGCCCGGTGTCGATCACCCGCAGCTCGTCGAGCCCCATCGCCTTCGCCGCCGCCTCCAGGAACGGCGTCGGCCCGTCGACTATCGGGTTGTTGACGTTGAGGGTGTACGCGGTGAGGGTGTCGCGCACCGCCGGGTACATCACGACCGCGTCGATGTCGACCATCGTGCACACGGTGTCCAGGTGCATGGTCGCCCTGGCCTGGGTGATCGGCACCACGAGCACGGTGTGCGCGATCCCGTCGGCGAACGCCGAGCGGGCGAACGCCTCGGCACCGGCCGGCCGGGTCCGCTCGCCGACGCCGACCGCCAGCACGCCCGGCGCGAGCAGCAGCACGTCGCCGCCCTCGAGCGGCGCCGAGTGCGCCCCGTACGCGCGGCCGGCCTGCGCGAACCGCGGGTGGTAGGCGTACACGAGATCGGTCAGCGACGTCTCGCGGTGCCGCGCCGGCATGGCCAGCGACGTGATCGCCACCCTGTCCCCGACCCACACCGAGGAGTCCCTGGTGAACAGCAGGTTGGGCAGCGGGTTGATCGCGAAGTCGTGCGGGTGGTGCATGCGGTGCACCAGCGAACCGCCCTCCGAGGCCGGCAGCTCCTCGAAGGTCATGCCGGCCATCAGCACCCTGGCCAGCATCGCCGCCGTCAGCCCGGACAGGTGGGAGCGAAGCGAGTCGGCCAGGTCGGCGCCCAGCTGCAGCTCGTCCACCGCGGCGTGCACGCCGCCGGCCCTGGCCCGGTCGTCGGCCAGCGCCGTCTCCAGCAGTTCGGCCAGCAGCAGCACCTCGACGCCCCGGCTGGCCAGCGCCTCGGCGAAGGCGTCGTGCTCCTCCTGCGCCCGGTCGACCCACGGCACCCCGTCGAACAGCAGCTGGTCGTTGTTGCGCGGGGTCAGCCGGTGCAGTTCCATGCCCGGCCGGTGCAGCAGCACCGCCCGCAGCCGGCCGACCTCACTGTCCACGCCGAAGTCCACGTTCGGCAGCGTAATGCTCCAGTAATGCGGAATCTGGACCGTAGGACCGTCAACGGTAGTTCAATCCGGACGTGACCTCCTCGCTTCGAACGCGCCCGCGCATCCGGACGCTGCTCCTGGTGCTCGCGCCGCTGGCCGTGGTCGGCCTCGTCGTGGGCCTGTGGGCCTTCCAGCCGTGGCGGTTGTTCACCTCCAGCACGCTCGACGAGGCGCTCCCGAGCGTCACCGCCCCCGCCGGCGGTGAACCGGCGGCGACCACGGCCCCAGGCGTCCCGCCGCCGGCGGCCAGCCAGCCGGCGGCCAGCCAGCCGGCGCCCGCGCCCGCGTCGCCGGTCGTGCTCGCCGAGGGCCAGTTCACCAGCCAGGAACACGAGACGACCGGCAGCGCCAGGGTCATCGAGCTCCCGGACGGCTCCCGGGTGCTGCGCCTGGAGTCCTTCGCCACCAGCGACGGCCCGGACGTGCACGTCTGGCTGACCGACCAGGCCGCCGACGGCCCGTGGAACTCCTACGACGACGGCCGCTACGTCGCGCTCGGCAAGCTCAAGGCGACCAACGGCAACCAGAACTACCCGATCCCGCCCGACGCCTCGCTTGCCGGCCTGCGCAGCGTCGTGATCTGGTGCGACCGGTTCAACGTCGCCTTCGGCTCGGCGGTGTTGGCCCTGTAGCCGGCCCTGTAGCTGGCCCTGTAGCTGGCTTTGTAGCCGGTCGGGGGCTCGCCCTAGGCTCTGCCGGCATGGGCATCCTGGACGGCAAGGTCGTGATCGTCACCGGTGCCGGCCGCGGCATCGGCCGTGGTGAGGCGCTCGAGTGCGCCCGGCAGGGCGCCTCGGTGGTCGCCGCCGAGTTCGACGCCGACGCCGGGCGGGCGGTCGTCGCCGAGATCATCGAAGCCGGCGGCCGGGCCGAGCTGGTCACCGGTGATGTCGCGGAGACGGCCGTCGCCGACGGCCTCGTCGCGACCGCGGTCGACCGGTTCGGCGGCCTGGACGCGCTGGTCAACAACGCCGGCATCCTGCGCGACCGGACGGTGGTCAAGATGTCCGACGAGGAGTGGGACTCGGTCATCCGGGTGCACCTGCGCGGTCACTTCGCCCCGACCAGGGCCGCCTGCCGGTACTGGCGCGAGCACGAGCGACCCGGCCGGATCGTGCACACCAGCTCCACCTCGGGCATCCTCGGCAACTTCGGGCAGGCCAACTACGGCGCCGCCAAGGCCGGAATCGCCGCGTTCTCCACGATCGTGGCCATGGAGATGGCGCGGCGCGGCGTCACCTCCAACGCGATCGCCCCGTCGGCGATCACCAGGATGACCGAGGACCTGCTCCCCGAGGACGCCCGCCTGGCCCGCAAGCAGGCCATCGACGCCGGGCAGTTCGACTTCTTCTCCCCGGACAACATCGCGCCGCTGGTGGCGTTCCTGTGCTCCGATGGCGCCGGCCACATCAGCGGCAAGGTGTTCGGCGTGCAGGGCGACTCGGTCGAGCTGTACCAGCCGTTCGCCTCGGTCGCCGAGGTCAAGGCCGGCGGCGCCCGCTGGGACCCGGCCGCGCTGGCCGGCCGCATCGACGAGCTGTTCCGGGACAGCGGCGTCCAACCCGGACCGGAGAACATGATGGCCCGGATGCGCTACGGCATCCTCGACCACCAGTGAGCGCGCCTCAGGGAAGCCAGCCGACGTGACCGCGTAACACGGCGTAGCCGACGAAGGCGACGATGTCGATCAGCGCGTGCCCCACCACGAGCGGCCACAGCCGGTTCGTGCGCTGCCAGACCCAGCCGAACACGAGCCCCATCACCACGTTGCCGACGAAGCCGCCGAACCCCTGGTACAGGTGGTACGACCCGCGCAGCACCGCCGAGATTGCCAGCGCGCCGGGCCGGCCGAAGCCGAGCTGCCGCAGCCGGGTCAGCAGGTAGCCGACGACCAGCACCTCCTCGGCCCACGAGTTCGCCGCCGCCGAGAGCACCAGCACCGGCAGCCGCCACCACGTGTCGTCCAAAGTGGACGGAAGCACCGCGAGGTTGACCCCGAGCGCGTGAGCGACCAGGTAGAGCCCAAGACCAGGGATCCCGATCAGCGCCGCCAGGCCGGCGCCGTACAGCCAGTCCCGCCCGTCCGGCCGGCGGCGCAGCCCGACGTCCGCGAGCCGCGTGCCGCCCCGCAGCAGCAGGTACACCCCCAACCCGCCCCAGGCCGCGAGCTGCAGCACGCCGGTGAGCTGAAACGCCAGGTCGATCAGATCGGCCCGGGCGGCCGGCGCGTTGAGCGCGACCGCCTGTTCGGACAGCGGCTCGGGCTCGGAAAGCGACTCCACCAGCCGCAGCAGGCTGCGCAGCCCGGAAAGGCCGAGGGTGATGCCGAAGACCAGCAGCAGCTCGGCCCGCAGCATCCGCCGGCGCACCTCGACCGGTGCGAACACCGCCCTGATCCACCCGTTCAACACGACCAGCGAGCCTAACCACGAACGTTGTGGCGCCGCCTCGCCCGCCTCCAGACTTGGCGCGTGGGCGTCATTCGATCCCCCGGCGTCAACGGCGGCTCAGGAGGGTTTCGGCGCCAGCCCGGTGCACTCGCGTAGGGCCTGGTATTTGGTGGTGATGCGGGTGGCCTCGGCCCCGGTGACCGGGATCGGCTGGCCGGTCTCGCGGGAGATGTGCGCCGGCACCAGTTCGGTGCGCGCGATCTTCTTGTTCTGCAGGCTCACCCGCAGCACGCCCGTGTCGTTGGAGTAGGCGTCGTTCCACCACCAGAGGAAGTTTCCCAGGCCGTAGGCGACGAACGTGTCGCCGAGCCAGCCGTCGCCGAGCAGCAGGTGGGCATGGGTGCCGACGATGAGGTCGGCGCCGGCGTCGGCGAGCAGCTTGGCGAACGTGCGCATCTCGGCGGTCGGGCAGTCGCGGCCCTCGCGGCCCCAGTGCATGTAGACGACGACGAAGTCGGCGCGGCCGGCCGCCTCGCGCACCGCCCTGGCCGAGCGGGTGGGATCGCGGGCGTGGGCGACGCCGGGGCGGGAGTCGGTGGCGACCCAGGACGATTCCAGCTCGTGGACCTGGGAGATGCCGATGAAGGCGAGCCTGGTCTGGTTGACCTCGACCAGCCACGGCGCCCACGCGTCAGCGGCGGACGGGCCGGCGCCGAACACCGGGACGCCGGCGCCGGCGGCGTGCGCGACCGAGTCGGCCAGGCCCACCCGGCCATAGTCGAGCACGTGGTTGTTGCCGAGCGAGACGGCGTCCACCCCGGCGGCGCGGACCGCCTCGTAGGCGGTGGGTGGGGCGCGGAACAGGAACTGCTTGGGCTCGGCGCTACCGCGCGTGGTCACCGCCGTCTCCAGGTTGACCACGGTGAGGTCGGAGCCGGCGAACACCCCGGCGACCGGGCCGAAGGCGGTCGCCGGGTCGTCGAGCAGCGCGGTGGTGCGTTCGGCGAAATGCACGTCCCCGGCGAACGTCAGGACCAGCTCGCCCGGCGTGGCCGTGGGCGCCGGGACGGTGGTCGGCGGCAAAGCGCCGGGCAGCGACGTCCCCGGCACGCTCGCCGAGCAGCCGCCCAGCGCCGCGCCGAGCAGCAGGGTCACGCCGAGCAGCGGCGCTCCGCCGATGCCGCCAGCCGCGCCCCGTCGCACGCGCGTCAGCGTACGGAGGCCGGCCGGCGCGAATGAGGCGAAGGTCAGTTCCAGTCCGGCCCGCGCCCCGCCCACGACCAGGCGTAGCGGGCGTCCTCACACTGGGTGGCACCCGGGCCGATGTCGAGCGGGCGGAACGTGTCGACCATGACCGCGGTCTCGTCGAAGTAGTCGGCGCCGAGTGACCCCTCCACCGCCCCCGGCTGGGGTCCGTGAGTGCAGCCCGAGGGGTGCAGCGACATCGAGCCGATGCCGATGCCGGAGCCCTTGCGGGCCTCGTAGTTGCCGCCGACGTAGAACATCAGCTCGTCGGAGTCGACGTTGGCGTGGTTGTACGGCACCGGGACCGCGAGCGGGTGGTAGTCGACCTTGCGCGGGCAGAACGAGCACACCACGAAGTTCGGTCCCTCGAACGTCTGGTGCACCGGCGGCGGCTGGTGCACCCGGCCGGTGATCGGTTCGAAGTCGCCGATGTTGAACACCCACGGGTACAGGCAGCCGTCCCAACCGACGACGTCGAACGGGTGGTTGGCGTAGGTGAACCTGGTGAGGCCGGCCCGGTGGCGCACCAGCACGGGCACGTCCTGGCCCTCGGCGAGCAGCGGCTCGCCCGGCCCGCGCACGTCCCGCTCGCAGTACGGGGCGTGCTCGAGGAACTGGCCCTTTGCCGACAGGTAGCGCTTGGGCGGGCCCACGTGCCCGGTGGCCTCGAGCACCAGCAGGCGCAGCTCGGTGTCGGGCACGACCCGGTAGGTGGTCGAGGTCGGCAGCACGACGTAGTCGCCGTCGCCGACCCGCAGCGCGCCGTAGACGGTCTCGACGACCCCGGCGCCGGCCTGGACGTAGAGCAGCTCGTCGCCGAACGCGTTGCGGTACAGCGGGCTGGCGGCGTTGGCGGCGACGAAGCAGATCGACACGTCGGAGTTGCCGAACAGCAACCGGCGCCCGGTTACCGCGTCGACGGTGTCGGTGTCCTCCCACTTCAGGTCGCCGGTCCGGAAGTGGCGCGGCTTGAGCGGCAGGTTGGGGGCGGTCTCGCGGCCCTCGTCAGGCAGCGTCCGGGCGTCGACGATCGCGGTCGGCAGGTTGCGGTGGTAGAGCAGGGCGGAGTCGGACGAGAAGCCCTCGACTCCCATCAGTTCCTCGGCGTACAGCCCGCCGTCCGGCTTGCGGAACTGGGTGTGCCGCTTGCGCGGGATCTCGCCGACGGTGCGGTAGTAGGGCATTTGGCACCCTCCGGGCTCGTCCGCATAGCGAACAACTTTGTCCGAACATCGTGCTGCTACTAGGGTGCCACGCGTGTCAACGGCGCCCGAGCTGCAACCCGCTGAACCACCCGGTATCCGCCCGCTGTTCGCCAAGCTGGTGGATGACGCCGCCCTCTTCCCGCCGGGCAACGCACCGATGCCGGCCGCGGTGCGAGGCTACCTGGACGCGATCGCCGGCGATCACGCCGGGTTGATGGGCGTTTTCCTGTGCCCGGCGTCGCGGTTGCCGGAGCTGATCGTCGAGGTGGTGAAGGCCAAGCCGGCGGAGCCCGTGCCGATCTCGCTGGTGGTCGACAACGGGCTCGGCGGCGTGCCGAAGGCGGTCTCGACCGTCGAGTCCCGGCGCAACATGCTGCGGCTGCGCATGGTCGAGATGGCCGCACCGTCCGATGTGGACGCGACGTGGCTGGAGCGGGTCGCCGAGTTCGTGCCGGAGGACGTGGTCAGGGTCGTCGAGCCGGTCCGGCCGGCGGTCGACCGGGCCGCCTGGCTCGACGGCGTGCGCCGGGTCGCCCGGTACGGCTGCTGGCCCAAGCTGCGCTGCGGCGGCCTGCGGGCCGGTGCGTTCCCCACGGTCACCGATGTCACCGACTTCCTGGCCGCGGTGTGCGCCGAGAACGTCCCGTTCAAGGCCAGCGCCGGGCTGCACCACGCGATCCGCTACCGCGACGAGCAGACGGGGTTCACCCACCACGGGTTCGTCAACCTGATGATCGGGGTGGCCAGGACGCTCGCCGGGCGGGAGGCCGCCAGCGCGCTGGAGTCGACCGACGCCGAGGCGCTGGTCGCCGAGCTCAACGAACTGCCGGACGCCAGCGCGCGGGCGGTGCGCCAGACGTTCGCCTCCTACGGCTCGTGCTCGCTCGCCGACCCGGTCGACGACCTCTCCCGGCTGGGGCTGCTGTGACCTGGATCGGCGACCCCGCGTTCGGCCCGGAGCACCCGTTCGGGCCGCAGACGCTGCCCTACGGGGTGTTCTCGGTGGACTCGGCGGGCTTCCGCTCGGTGGGGGTGCGCGTCGGCGACCACGTGCTCGACATCTCGGCGCTGCCGTCGCTGCCAGCGCACGACCTGCTGGTCGCCGGCAGCCTCGACCCGCTGCTGGCGGCCGGGCGCCAGTCCTGGGACCCGCTGCGGGCGGCGCTGGCCGACCTCGTGCTGGCCGACACCGCCCCGCCCGGCGCGGTGCTGCACCCGGTCAGCTCGGTGCGCATGCACCTGCCGTTCACCGTCGCCGACTACGTCGACTTCTACTCCTCGCGCCACCATGCCGAGAACGCCGGCCGGATCTTCCGCCCGGACTCCGAGCCGCTGCTGCCGAACTGGACGCACCTGCCGGTCGGCTACCACGGCCGTGCGGGCACCGTCGTGGTGTCCGGCACCGAAATTGTCCGCCCGTGCGGGCAGAGTAGGCCGCGCGGAGCGGAAGGGCCGGTGTTCGGGCCGTCGCGGCGGTTGGACATCGAGGCCGAGGTCGGTTTCGTCTGCGGCGGCCCGGTCAGCTCGCGGGTGCCGGTCGACGAGGTCGAGGAGCACGTGTTCGGCGTCGCGCTGGTCAACGACTGGTCCGCGCGCGACGTGCAGGCCTGGGAGTACCAGCCGCTCGGGCCGTTTCTCGGCAAGTCCTTCGCGACCTCGATCGCGGCCTGGATCACGCCGCTGGCCGCCCTGCGTTCAGCGCGCGTCGAGCTGGCGCAGCCGCCGCACCCGTTGGTGCCCTACCTGCGCGGTACGCAGCCGTGGGGGCTGGACCTGACGCTCCAGGTGCGCTGGAACGGCACGGTCGTCACGCGGCCGCCGTTCGCCACCATGTCGTGGTCGTGCGCCCAGCAGCTGGCGCACCTGACGGTGAACGGCGCGACCGTGCGGCCGGGTGACCTGTTCGCCTCCGGCACGGTCTCCGGGCCGTCGCGCGACCAGGTCGGCTCGTTCCTGGAGCTGAGCTGGGGCGGCCGGGAGCCGATCACGCTCGACTCGGGGGATTCGCGGACCTTCCTCGAGGACGGCGACGAGGTCGTGATCACCGCCACGGCCCCGGGGCCGTCGGGCTCCGTCGTCGGGTTCGGCGAGGTCGCCGGGCGGGTCACCGCTGGGCCGGGCGGGTGAGCCCGGTGGCGACGCCGACGTCCGCGGAGAGCTCGCTCACCTTCGAGCGGGGACTGGCGCTGCTGCAGGCGGTCGCCGATGCCGACGGCGAGCCACCGACCATCAGCGAACTGGCCGAGCGGATCGGCGTCTCGCGGGCCGCGGTCTACCGGCTGCTCGGGCCGCTGCAGTCGCGCGGCCTGGTGCGCCGCGACGGCTCCAGGGTCCGGCTCGGTCTCGGCGTGCTGCAGCTGGCCGGGCGGGTGCTGCCGCAGCTGCGGGTGGCCGCCCTGCCGGTGCTGCGCGCACTCGCCGAGGAGGTCGGCGCGACCGCGCACCTGACCGTCGCCGACGGTGAGGAGGCGCAGGCGGTGGCCGTCGTCGAGCCGTCCTGGACCGACTACCACGTCGCCTACCGCGTCGGCTCCCGCCATCCGCTGCGCCGCGGCGCCGCCGGCAAGGCCATCCTGCTGCGCCCGGAAGGCCCCGAGTGGGCCTGCACGACCGGTGAGCTGCAACCCGGCGCGCACGGCATAGCGGCGCCCCTTCGCGGCGTGCCCGGCCTGCGCGCCAGCGTCGGCGTAGTCGCCCTGCAGCCCCTGGACGAATCCGCCGTGGGCCCCCAGGTGGTCCGAGCCGCCCGCACCCTAACCACCACCCTCACCTAGCCCCCTCCTTCCGGCGTGTCGTCCGTTTCGGTACGCATGTTGCACGTTTTCGTTCCTTGCGGGACCTACGCCCGCCGGGTGCTCACAACGCCTCCACCGCGGCGATCCCCGCCAGATCACCGCCAGGACCGCGAACACCGAGCCGGCGACCCGCAGCAGCGCCCGGCGCGGCAGCCGCTCACCCAGCCGCCTGCCGACCAGAACGCCGATCGTGGCCACCGCCACCAGCGCCAGCCACGCCCCGAGGGCGACCGCGAGCGGGGCCTCGGTTCGCGCCGTCAGGGCGGCCGTGGCCAGCTGGGAGGCGTCGCCGAACTCCGCGGCGGCCAGGACGCCGAAGGCGATGAGCGCCGCCCGCCACCACGAGACGGGCTCGCGTATTCGCGGCCGATCGCCGGGCTTCTCGCCGAGCTTGCCGAAGCCCTCGCGCAGCAGGACCACCGCCCCGATGCCGAACAGCGTCGCGACGACGATGGCCACCATTCGGTCCGGCAGTAGCGCGAGCACGCTACCGAAAGCCACCGCGATCACGCTCTGCACGGCGAACGCGGCCGCCGCGCCGGCCAGCACCGGCAGCGGGCGAAGGCGCGCCGACAGCACGAGCGTGGCGAAAAGCGTCTTGTCCGGCAGCTCCACCGGCAGGACGAGCAGGAAGGCGGTCGCGACGACCGCCGGCGACAGCACCACCGAACCGCTCCTCGACACCCGGTCCGGGCCGGGGTTCGGGGGCCGATCGCGTGTCCGAGCTGACCGACTGGCCGGCCGCTGGGTTGCGGGCGAAGCGAAAGCGACCCGAAACGTGCAACATGCGTACTGAAACGGACGACACGCGTCACGAAACGGACGACACGCCGGGGTGGGTGGGGCGACCTTAGGCTGGCGGGCATGCGAATCGCTTACCTCGGACCGGAGGGGACGTTCACCGAGCAGGCATTGCGGGAGCTGCCGGAGGCCGACGGCGCCGACCTGGTGCCGGCGGACGGGG
>DASSUA010000252.1:0-2881 GCA_035707525.1 Pseudonocardiaceae bacterium | reverse complement strand
GCTCCTGGACTGCCTCGACGCCAGCGGGCGGCACGGCTTCGCCGTACCGTCGCTCAAGCGCGGGAAGGACGAGCCGGCCACGATCGCGCACTCCTGCGCCGACCTGTACGTCGCGGGCTACTCACCCGACTGGGCCGCCCTCCACCCGCGCGGCTTCTTCCAGCACCTGCCCACCTACCCCTGGCAACGCGAGCGGTACTGGATGGAGGCTGAGGACCTCCGCCACGACCGGCTCGGTGAGGTCGACCACTGCCTGCTCGGCCTGCGCCGGGACGTGCCGCTGCCGACCTGGCGCCGGAACCTGGACGGCAGCCGCCCGGCGTACCTCGCCGACCACCGGGTCATGGACTCCAACCTGTTCCCGGGCGCGGGGTACGTCGAGATGGCCCTCGCGGCCGGGCGGGCGCTGTTCGGCGCGCCGCGCTGCGTCGCCGAGCGGGTCCGGTTCGAGGCGCCGGTCGTCCTGCACGGCCGCGAGCCGTACCTGCTCGACACGACCGTGGACCGCGTCACCGGCCGGGTGGCGATCTATGGCCGCCATCCCGGCCGGGAGCAGTGGGTCCGGCACGCGTCCGCCCGGCTGGCCCCGGCCGCCGTGTCCGCACCAGTACTCGACCTCGCCGCCATCCGGACGCGCTGCCAGCGGGAGGAGTGGACCGGCGCCCACTTCTACGACGCCGTCCGCGCCCACGGGTTCGAGTACGGGCCCGCCTTCCGGCCCATCGGCCGGGTGTGGCTCGGCGAGGGCGAGGCGCTCGGCGAGCTCACCTCGGACGCGCTGGCGCCGAGCGCAGCGGACGACCTGGTGGTGGACCCGGTCGCGCTGGACGGCTCGTTCCAGATGCTGCTCCCGTTGATCACATCGGGGGTGGAGGAGCACGCCGCGCTGCTGCCGGTCGGCATCGACCGGGTCGTCGTGCACAGCCGCCCCAGCGGCCGGCTGTGGGCTCATGCCACGGCGACCAGCGCGACCGACGGCCAGCTGGCCGGCGACGCCGTGCTGATGACCGAGGACGGCCGCGCTGTTGTCGAGGTGATCGGGTTCCGCGCCCGGGTCGTGGGCAACGAGCAGCAGGTGCGCAGGCGGCTCGGGAGCCGCTGGCTGTACGAGGTGACCTGGCCGCCGCAGGAGCCCGGCGAAGGCGAGAACGCCGGACCGGGCCGGTGGCTGGTGCTCGCCGACCGGCAGGGGCTCGCGGACGAGATCGCCGGTCAGCTCGTCCAGGCGGGCCACACCGCGGTCGTCGCCCGCCCGGGAACGGCGTTCGCCGTGGCCGGTCCCGACGAGCTCGTCATCCGGCCGGGGGAGCGCGAGGACATCGAGCGGGTGGTACGCGACGTCGCGGCCCGCACGGACCAACCGGTACGCGGCGTCATCTACCTGTCGCCCGCGTGCCTGGACGCCGCCGATCCCGGGTGTACGGATGGCAGTGACGCCGTGCCGGCCGCGGTGAGCCTGGGCCTGACACCAGTTCTCCACCTGGTCCAGACGCTCGATGCGGACGGCCTGGCCTGGCCGCTCACGGTCGTCACGGTTGGCGCCCAGCCGGTCGACGGCTATGTCACGGCGGCCGGCCTGGTACAGGCGCCGTTGTGGGGGATGGCGCGCACCCTGCGCCAGGAGTCGCTCGCCCTGCGCCCCCGGCTGGTGGACCTCGACCCGGCCCGGCCGTCCGGCGACGTGACCGCCCTGGTCACCGAGATCCTGCTCACGACATCCGAGGAGGACCAGCTCGCCTGGCGCGGCGGCGAGCGCCGCGTCGCCCGGCTCCAGCCGTCCCGGCGCGACACCGGCTCGGTGCCGTACCCGCTTCGCCCGGACGCGGCCTACCTGGTCACCGGTGGCCTGGGCAGTCTCGGCCTGCTCGCCGCCCGCTGGCTCGCCGAGCACGGCGCGCGGCGGTTGATCCTGCTGGGCAGGTCGTCGCCGCCGCCGAGGAGTGCCTGGCCGGCACTGCCGGCGGACGACCCGCAGCGCCGCGTGGCAGATGCGGTCGCGGGCATCGAGGAGCTTGGCGCAACCGTCGAGACGGCCGGCCTCGACGTGGCCGACCCGGCGGAGCTCACCGCCTTCCTCGCGCGGCGCCGCGCCGGCAACCTTCCGCCGGTCCGCGGTGTCCTGCACGCCGCCGGCACCGTGCAGGACCAGGTGATGATCAGAATGACCGAGGCCCAGCTGGAGGCGGTGCTGCGGGCCAAGGTCCGGGGCGGCTGGTCGCTCCACCAGGCGTTCGCGGGGCATCCGCTCGACTTCTTCGTGCTGTTCTCGTCGGTGAGCTCCGTCGTCGTGACGGCCGGCCAGGGCAACTACGCCGCAGGCAACGCCTTCCTGGACGGCCTCGCGCACTACCGGCGCGCCCGCGGCCTGCCCGCCCTGTCGGTCAACTGGGGGCCGTGGAACACCGGGATGATCGCCCAGCTCGAGCTCCAGCCGTTCTACCAGCGGCGCGGCATCGACGTGATCCCGGAGGAGACCGGCATGGAGATCTTCGAGGAGCTGCTCGGCTCCTCGGAGACGGAGCAGGTCGTGGTATCGGCCCACTGGCCCACGGTCGTCGCGAACTACGCCATCGTGCCGCAGCTCGTCGACCACCTGGCGCACGAGGACGACCAGCCGGCCGGTGCCGGTACCGGCGGGGGGCGCTCGGTCGCCGACCGGCTCGCCGCGGCCTCCGGCGAGGAGCGCGGCCAGGTCCTGGGTCGAGTCGCCGGCAGGCTGTGGCGTGAGGTTCTCCTCGAGGTAGTCGGCGACTCCACCGACCGTGGTGTTCTGGAGCAGGTACACCACCTTCGGGGCGATGCCGAACGCCTGCTCCAGCCGGATCCGCATCTCGACCGCGATCATCGAGTCCAGCCCGAGCTGGTTGAGCGGGACGTCCCG
>DASSUA010000251.1:0-6197 GCA_035707525.1 Pseudonocardiaceae bacterium | reverse complement strand
AATTGGTCAACACCTGGCACCTGGTTGACCAATGTGACACCTCGGGCATTCGGGTTTTACCAGCCCGCAGCGCCTCGGTTCGCCGTCCCGCAGCACCTGCCTGATCACGGGACGGGGGCGGTGGCGGTGATGCTGCTCAGCAGGAAGTGGCGTTCTGCCTCACGAAGGTGGCACCAGGCGACCAGCACCGGGGTGATCAGGTGCTCGGGCTCGATGACCCGGGTGGTGTGGGTGCCGCCCGCGCTGACGTACTGGATGACGATCGGCTGGTGGCGCTCGATGGCATCGGTGAGCAGGCGCTGCTCGGCGGCGGTGAGCTGCTCGGCGTGGGCGGCGACGTCCTGGTGGACGCGGGAGCGTTCGAGGTCGTAGGCCTTCGGTGGGGCGGTGCGCAGGCGCTGGACGGCGGCGGCGAGGGTTGGCGGGTCGACGATGGGACGTGGACTCCGGGCGGCGGCCGGCGCCCGGTGCGGCTCGTGGCGCTCGATGACGGTGGTGCCGCGGGCGTTCTGGTGTACGGGGGCGTAGCCGGCGTCGCGCAGCGCGGCCAGCACGGTTGCGGCCGGTTGGGCACTGGCGAGCACGGTGTCGCCGAGCAACCGCAGGCGCAGGTTGGCGAGCTGGCGGTGGTTGGCGAGCTCGGTGGCGAGCGCGGGGTCGTTGGCGACGACGCAGCAGCCGGCGGCCACGACCCGCAGCTGCCCGTGCCGGCGGGCGACGTCTCGGATCAGGTAGGACAGCGGCTGCGGCAGCGGCCGGTCGGCGATCGCGGAAAGGGCGGTGAGCAGTTCGTCGGCGGTGCGGCCGGTGTCGAACGCCCTGCGCACGCTGGCCGGGGTGAACCGCCAGGTTGAGGCGGCGTCACGGGACTCCTGGTCGGCCGCGGTGTCCAGCAGGGCGGCGAGCTCGGCGGCCGGGGCGCCGGACACCAGGGCGGTCAGGTCGGGCAGGAACGTGGCCGTCGTGGTGGGGGCGGGGAGCAGGTCGGCGGCGACGGAGCGCAACTCCTCGCCTCGCAGCAGGGCGCGGCCGAGCGGGGTCAGGGCGCGTTCGGCGACGACGCCGAACAGCTCGGCCTCGGTGATGGTGGCCTCGACGAGCGGGCGGGCCTGGGGGGCGTTGCCGTAGAGGTTGGGGCGCTGCCACACCAGGCGGGCGACCACCGCGTCGAGGTCACAGAACCCGGCGTCGGCCGGCAGCTCGTCGAGGATGGTGAGCAGGTCGGCGCGCAGCGCCGCCGCGCTCGGTTGGGCCCAGCCCAGCGCCGGGGTGGCCTTGCCGGTCTCGTCGCGGTAGTGCGTGGGCACCCGGTCGAGCTTCCACCATGCCCGCAGCAGGGCGACGAGCGCGCCGGCCGGCTCGTCGCCCAGCCAGTCGTCGGCGGCATCTGCCCGGCGTCCCAGCCGACCGGCAGCACCCAGCCGAACCGGACCAGCCGCGCCGGGTCGTCCTCCCGGTACCCGCCGCGCGAGGCCAGCGCGCTGACTGTGCCGTGCAGGTAGGGGCCCTCCCAGGCGAGCTTGGTGGCCAGCTCGGCCACCGGGGACGGCAGCGCGGCGAGCGTCGACAGGATGCGCTCGGCATCGGTGAGCACCCCGGTGAGCAGGGCGATCCATTCGGCCTTGCGCCGCTGGGTGCGGTCGCCGTAGCTGGCGGCGATCGCCTTGAGCTGGTCGACCGACAGGGCCGGCAGCAGCTCGGCGACGGGCTTGCCAAGGCCGAGCGGGGTCTCGGTCAGGTCGGCGACCGGCTTGGCGATGCGCAGCCGGCCGTCGTCCAGGCGCCATACGAGGCCCAGCCGCAGCAGGCGCTCCAGCGGCGCGCCCGGTGGCTTGCCGAGGAACCGTTCGACCAGGCCCGCTTCGACGCCGTCACCGAGCGCCTGCAGGACCTCGAGCAGTTGCAGCATTGCGGTGTCGGCCGAGTCGAGGGCCGCGCTCACCGACCACGGGGTGCTGAGCCGGTCGGCGAGATCGGAGAACGAGCGCGCCGACACCGCGTCCGGCCGGCGGCGCAGCAGCTCGATCAGCTCGGCGTCGCAGCGCCCCCGCAGCCACTCCTCGAGGCCCCCGGCTGGCCGACCCACGTAGTAAAGCCTAGAAGTAAACCGCCAGCAGGATAGACCCAGCCCAGCTCGCCGCCAGCACCTGCAGCATGCGGTCGCCGAGCGCGATGTCCTCGGGCTCACCGGCGTCGCCGCCGTCGACGTCGACCGCGTACCGCAGCACGGCCACCACGAACGGCACCATCGAGACGACCGACCAGATCGAGCCGGAGCGCTCCCGGATCTCGAATGCCCACAGGCCGTAGGTCATGATCAGCGTGGTCGCCGAGAGCGTCCATACGAAGCGCAGGTAGGTCGCCGAGTACCGCTCGAGCGACTTGCGGATCTTGGCGCCGGTGCGTTCGGCGAGCCTGATCTCGGCGTAGCGCTTGCCGGCGACCATGAACAGCGACCCGAACCCGGCCGCGAGCAGGAACCACTGCGACAGCGGCAGCTCGGCGGCGGCGCCGCCGGCGATCGCGCGCATCAGGAACCCGGACGCGACGATGCAGATGTCGACGACCGGCTGGTTCTTCAGGGCCAGGCAGTAGGCCAGCTGCACGGCCACGTACACCACGACGACGATCAGCAGCTGGGTGGACGCCAGCAGGGACACCGCGAACGCCGCGGCGAACAGCACGACGGCCAGCGCGACCGCGATGCGCGGGGACACCAGCCCGGCGGCGATCGGTCGGTTGCGCTTGACCGGGTGCGCGCGGTCGGCCTCGACGTCGCGCACGTCGTTGACCAGGTAGACGCCCGAGGAGGCCAGCGAGAAGGCCACGAACGCGACGGCGACGGCGAGCAGCACGTCCGGCTGGCCGATCACGCCGGCGGCGACCGGGGCCGCCAGGACGAGCACATTCTTGATCCACTGCCGGGGCCGGGCGGCCCGCACCAGCCCGCTCAGCTGGCCTCCCTTTGTGGACACTGCGGTGCCGGTCTGGGCAATGGTCACCGGTCGGCCCACCGCCGGCGCAGCCAGCCCCGCACGCCGGCGCCCACCGCCGCGCCGAGCACCGACCCCGCCATGACGTCGGTCGGGTAGTGCACGCCGAGCACGAGCCGCGAGGCCAGCATCGGCGGCACCAGCACCGGGACCAGCCGGCGGCGCAGCAGCGCGCCGTAGATGACCGCGGCGGCGGTGGTCGAGGTCGCGTGCGCCGACGGGAACGACAGCCGGCTCGGCGTGCCGACCAGGACCCGCACGTCGGGATGCTGCGGGCGTTGCCGGCGCACGACGCGCTTGACCGCGATCGACGCGCCGTGCGCGGCGGCCACCCCGGCCGCGGCGGCGACCCAGTCGGCCCGGCGGCGCCGGTCCACGAGCGCGCCGACCGCTCCGATCAGGAGCCAGCCGGCCGCGTGCTCGCCGAAGGTGGACAGGGCTCGCGCGCCGCGCACCACCGCCGGTCGTGCGATGGTGCGCTGCACCGCAACCAGGGCGGCCGTCTCGTCGGCCGCGGCGGTCCGGATCGAGGTCATCGTCAAGGGCTCCAGGCTAGGTTTGCGGTGGCTACGACGGTGGCTACGACGGGTTGGCGTCGAAGGCCTTGCGCCAGGCGTCGGGGGCGGTCAGCTCGGGCAGCGCGTCCCGGTAGGCCCGCCGCAGCCGGGGGAACTCCCTGGCCAGGCGGGCGTGGTTGGCGACGGCCTGGCGCAGCAGGCGGCGGAACAGCTTGTGGTCGCGCTTGCGGAAGGCGACGCCGCGGCCGTCGGCGGTGGTGACGGTGGCGCCGTCGAGCCTGGCGAGCAGGAACCACCGGGCGTCCTGGGCCGGGACGTTGAGCTGCGGGCGCTCCTGGTTCTCCGGCCGGACCGGGCGGGCGTTGTGCAGCATGCCCTTGAGCAGCGTGGTACCGATCCCGACCTTGCCAGTCGGCGGGGTCAGGAACTGCTCGGCCCAGACGGCGTCCGCGGTCGGCAGCGGAAGCTCACGGGTCGAGGCGAGGATCCGCCCGTCGTCGAAGGACGCGCGCCGCTCGCGGACGTTGGGCAGGGCCGTGCCGAGCTGGTCGAACAGCGCGTGCGGGCCGGCGCAGAAGTCGTTGATGGCCATGTCCTGCAGCGCGACCGTCGAGTACTGCAACGACAGCAGGTGCTTGAGGGTGATCTTGAGCGTTTCCTTGAGCAGGCCGCGACCGCTCGGGTCGGTGCCGTGCAGGGCGGCCGCGACGAGCCGGTTGCGCAGGTGGAAATAGGCCTGCCAGTCGGTGACGTCGTCCTTGTCCTCGAACGGCATGTGCCACAGCGCGATACCGGGCACGGTGGCGGTCGGGAACCCGGCCGAGCCGGCGCGCAGGCCGTACTCGGCGTCGTCCCACTTGATGAACAGCGGCATCGGCAGGCCGATGCGCTCGGCGACCACGCGCGGGATCAGGCACATCCACCAGGCGTTGTAGTCGACGTCGATGCGCCGGTGCAGCTTCTCGGACTCGCGCAGGCTCTCCTGGGCGAAGTCGTGGTTGAGCTCGCAGTTGGGCGCGATCCGCCAGCGCATCACGAAGCGGTCGACGACCTCGCCCATCGACTGCAGCACCGACCGGGCCTGCACGGACAGCATCTGGCCGCCGACGAGCATCGGGCGCTCGGCGAACCGGGAGAACGCGATCGCCCGCAGCACCGAGTCCGGCTCCAGGACGATGTCGTCGTCCATGAACATGATCTGGTCGGCGTCGGTCGTGGTGAGCGCCTCGTACATGCCGCGGGCGTAGCCGCCGGAGCCGCCGTAGTTGGGCTGTTCGACCAGACGCAGCTTGTCGCCGAGCCCGGCCGCCGCGGTCTCGAACCCGGCGGCCTCGCGCACCTTGCGGCTGCCCTGGTCGACCACGAACACGGTGTTGAGCGCGTCGCGCACGAGGGAGTCGGAGCCGAGCGCGGCGAGCACGCCGAGCACGTCGGTGTTGCGGTTGAACGTGGTGATGCCGATCGCGAGGTTGGCCCGGCCCGGCGCGGCCACCGGGGCGTACCAGCCGCTGTCGGACAGGACGACTTCCTCGTCCTCGGTGGTGACGTCGAACCAGTACCAGCCGCCGTCGGTGAACGGCGCGAGCTCGAGGTGGTAGTCGCGGGTGCCGGCGCCCTCGATGATCTCGCCACGCACATGCACTGCGGTGCCGTCGGCCTTGGAGCGGTAGACGTCCACCCGGCACGAGCCCATGATGCTCAGCCGCAGCACGACCTCATCAAGGGTGGTCCAGCGCCGCCAGTACGACGCAGGGAAGGCGTTGAAGTACGAGGCGAACGACACCTCGGACTGCGCGGGGATGCACACGGCCGTGCGGCTGACCGGGCGCGAGCGGGCCGGGTTGGACGGGTCCTCGTCGACGTAGAGGGCGCGGACGTCGAGCGGGTCGGCCTGCCTGGCGACGATCACACGTTGGAGCAGCGCGCCGGGCGGCGCCGGCACGGTCGCGACGGGCGCCGCGGGCTGGCGCGGCTTCTGGCGGGCCGCGGCGGCCTTGGGGGCGGTCTTGGTCGTCTTCGGGGTGGCGGGCTCGGGCATCAGGAGCTCAGTCCTCCAGCGAGCCGTCCAGCGGGCGGCCCTCGGTGAAGTGCGGTGCGATCTTGTTGTCGAACATGCTCAACGCCGACCCGATCGCCATGTGCATGTCCAGGTACTTGTAGGTGCCCAGCCGGCCGCCGAAGAGCACATTGCACTCGCGCGCCTGCTGGCGGGCGAGCTCGCGGTACCGCTCTAGCTTGGCGCGGTCGTCCTGGGTGTTGATCGGGTAGTACGGCTCGTCGCCGGACTTGGCGAACCGTGAGTACTCCCGGAAGATCACGGTCTTGTCGGTGCGGTAGTCCCGCTCCGGGTGGAAGTGGCGGAACTCGACGATCCGGGTGAACGGCACGTCCTCGTCGGCGTAGTTCATCACGCTCGTGCCCTGGAAGTCCCCGGTGCCGAGCACCTCACGCTCGAAGTCGAGGGTCCGCCAGCCCAGCTCGCCCTCGCAGTAGTCGAAGTAGCGGTCGAGCGGGCCGGTGTAGACGGTCGGCACGCCCGGCGGCAGGCCGGAGCGGATGTCGAAGTAGTCGACGCCCAGCTCGACCTGGATGTTCGGGTGCTCGGCCATCCGGCGCAGCCAGGCGGTGTAGCCGTCGACCGGCAGGCCCTCGTAGGTGTCGTTGAAGTACCGGTTGTTGAACGTGT
>DASSUA010000250.1:0-4746 GCA_035707525.1 Pseudonocardiaceae bacterium | reverse complement strand
AAGATGACGGCGATCCCGCAGATGGTGGCGCTGTTCAACGGCGTGGGCGGGGCGGCGGCCGCGCTGGTGGCGATCATCGAGTTCCTCGACGTCGAGGCCGGCGCCGGCGTGCTGGCGGCGACGGTGTTCGGCGTGCTGATCGGGTGCGTGAGCTTCTCCGGCAGCCTGGTCACGTTCCTCAAGCTGCAGGAGCTGATGACGACGCGGCCGGTGACGTTCCGGTTCGGCCGCGAGATCAGCATCGGCGTCGGCCTGGTGTGCCTCGGCCTCGCGATCGCGGTGCTGCCGACCTCCTCCGACCCGCTGCTGATCTCGCTGGCGGTGGCCGGGCTCGTGCTCGGTGTGCTGTTCGTGCTTCCGGTCGGCGGGGCCGACGTGCCGATCGCGATCTCGCTGCTGAACGCGTTCACCGGGCTGGCGGTGACGGCGACAGGTTACGTGCTGGGCAGCACGCTGCTGATCGTCTCCGGGACGCTCGTCGGCGCCTCCGGCACGCTGCTGACCAGGCTGATGGCAAAGGCGATGGGCCGGCCGCTGACGAACATCCTGTTCGGCGCGTTCACCGCCCGCCCGCGGCACGCGATCGCCGGCGTCGACCGCACGGTGCGCTCCGGCACGGTCGAGGACGTGGCGATCATGCTCGGGTACGCCCGCAGCGTCGTGGTCGTGCCCGGCTACGGCCTGGCGGTCGCGCAGGCCCAGCACACGATCCACGAGCTCGCCGAGCTGCTCAAGACGCGCGGGGTGACCGTCGACTACGGCATCCACCCGGTGGCCGGCCGGATGCCCGGCCACATGAATGTCCTGCTCGCCGAGGCGAACGTGCCCTACGAGCACCTCAAGGAGATGGAGGAGGTCAACTCGGTCCTCGGCAGCACCGACGTGGCGCTCGTCGTCGGCGCCAACGACGTGGTGAACCCCGGCGCGCGCGACCAGCCGGACAGCCCGCTGTACGGCATGCCGATCATCGACGTCGACAAGGCGAGAGCGGTCGTGTTTATCAAGCGTTCGTTGCGTCCCGGGTTCGCCGGCACCGACAACGAGCTGCTCTACAACGAGCGCACGACGATGCTGTTCGGCGACGCGAAGGACTCCCTGACCAAGCTCGTGGCCGCCGTCAAGCAGCTGTGACCGCCGCCGGCCGGGCGGCGGCCGAATCCCGGCGCCGGCCGGTGCGGCCGCACACCACGAGCGCGCGCGGCCGGCCGGTCAGCACGGTTCACCGCCAGGAGGGCAGCCACAGCTCGGCCTGCCAGCGGCCGGGGCTGATCGAGTCGCCGACCAGGATCGGCCAGAGCCAGACGAAGTTGGCCACCACCAGCCCGACGTACATCGCGACCACGAGCAGCCCGGTGCTGCGCCGCTCCAGGCCGGCTCTGGCGCGGCCGAGCACCTCGCCGAGCACGAGGGTGATCGTGAGCACCAGGAACGGCGCCATCGGGGTGGCGTAGAAGAAGTACATCTGCCGGTCGAGGTTGGCAAACCACGGCAGGAAGCCCGCGGCGTAGGCCCACAGCACCGCCGCGTACCGCCAGTCCAGCCGGGCGACCGCGCGCCACAGCCCGAACCCGAGCGCCGGCAGGGCGACCCACCACATCGCCGGCGTGCCGACCAGCATGACCGCCGCGACGCAGTCCGCCCGGCCGCAGCCGGGCGCGCCGGCACCGGACTCGTAGTAGTACAGCATCGGCCGCAGCCCCATCGGCCACGTCCACGGCTTGGACTCCCACGGGTGCGGCTTGTCCACCGACGTCACCAGGTTGCTGTGGAAGTCGTAGACGTTGCCCGTGTAGAACCACAGCGCGCGCAGGGCGTCCGGCACGAACCAGAACGCCGAGTCCTCGCCGAGCCTGGTCCCGACGGCGTGGCGGTCGATCGCGCTCTCCGAGACGAACCACGCCCACCACGTCGCCAGGTAGGCCAGCACCGGCACCGCCAGCAGCGCCCACGCGGCCGGCGCCACGTCGCGCACCAGCGTGCCCCGCCACGGCCGGGCGACCCCGGCCGCCCGCCGCGCCGAGACGTCCCAGGCCAGGCTCAGCAGCGCGAACGCCAGCAGGAAATACAGCCCCGACCATTTCACCCCGCACGCCAGGCCAAGGCAGACGCCCCCGGCAAGGCGCCACCAGCGAAAGCCCAGCCGCGGGCCCCACTCGCTGTCGCCGATCCGGCCCTCCCGCGCGACCACCAGCAGCCGGGCCCGCACCTGGTCCCGGTCGACGAGCAGGCAGCCGAACCCGGCGATCACGAACACCGCGAGGAAGATGTCGAGCATCCCCATCCTGGACTGCACGTGGCTCACGCCGTCGCAGATCAGCAGGACGCCGGCGACCGCGCCGAGCAGCGTCGAGCGGGTCAGCCGGCGGCCGATCCGCACGATCAGCAGCACCGACACCGTGCCGGCGACCGCCGCCGCGAACCGCCAGCCCCACCCGGTGTAGCCGAACATCCACTCGCCGGCCGCGATCAGCTGCTTGCCCAGCGGGGGGTGCACGATCAGCTCGTAGCCGGGGTTGTCCTCGGTCCCCCCGTTGCGCAGCACCTGCCAGGCCTGCGGCGTGTAGTGCTTCTCGTCGAACACGGGCGTGCCCTTGTCCGTCGGCAGCCCGAGGTTCCACATCCGGACGATCCCGCCGAGCAGCGCGACCGACAGCGTCACCAGCCAGCCCCGCAGCCGGTCGGTGGGCGGTCCCGGTCCGAGCCGCGACTGGGCGTCCGGTGCCGTCCCCGGCGGGCCGGGCGGGAGTTCCGCCTCCTCGACACCGCGCTCCGGTGCGATCGCAGTCACACGTCGATCGTAGGGAGCGTCCTGGGTCGACCGGGGCGCCACCCGCCCGCTGCGCTGGTGGAGGCTAGGTTGCCGGCGTGGGTTTGGTGCTGGCGGCCACGCCGTTGGGCAACGTGGGCGACGCGTCGGCGCGGCTGCGCGATTCACTCGCGAGCGCCGACATCGTGGCCGCCGAGGACACCCGGCGGCTGCGCACGCTCGCCGCGGCTTTGGGCGTGACCGTGACCGGGCGCGTGGTCAGCCACTACGACGCGGTCGAGGCGGCTCGCCTGCCGGCGCTGCTGGACGCGGTGCGCGCCGGGCAGACCGTCCTCGTGCTCACCGACGCCGGCATGCCGACCGTCTCCGACCCCGGATACCGCCTGGTCAGCGCGTGCGCTGAAGCCGGGTTGCCGGTCACCTGCCTGCCCGGCCCGTCGGCGGTGACGACGGCGCTGGCCGTCTCCGGCCTGCCCACCGAGCGGTTCTGCTTCGAGGGGTTCGCGCCGCGCAAGCCGGCCGAGCGCCGGCGGTGGCTGTCGGCGCTGGCGGCCGAACCGCGCACGGCGGTGTTCTTCGAGGCGCCGCACCGGCTCGCCTCATGCCTGGCCGACGCGGCCGGCGTGCTCGGCGGCGCGCGCCCGGCCGCGGTCTGCCGCGAGCTGACCAAGCTGCACGAGGAGGTGCTGCGCGGCACCCTGGCCCAACTCGCCGCCCAAGTCGCCGAGCACGGCGCGCGTGGCGAGATCACCGTCGTGCTCGGCCCCGCGCCGCCGCCGCCCCCGGCGACCGTGGCCGACCTGGTGCCCGAGGTCCGGCGCCGGGTCGCCGCAGGCGAGCGCCTCAAGGACGCAGCCACAGCGGTCGCCGCCGAGCACAACGCCTCCCGCCGCGACCTCTACAACGCCGCCCTACCCCGTACCGAAACGTGAAACATGCGTACCGAAACGGACGACACGCGCGTAAGCGCGGCGCCCCCATCTCTCGGCGTGTCGTCCGTTTGAGTACGTGAGTTTCACGTTTCGGTACGGCCATCCAGCTGGTTCGGCTGCGGTGGGGTGTAGTAGCGGTCGTACGGTTGGAGGCCGAGTAGGCGGCCGTCGGCGTCGAAGCAGGCGGCCCGCAGGTATCGCCAAGCGTCGCCGGTGACGGAGAGCAGCCGGTTGTCGGTGGGCGACCAGGACGCGGCGGCGTTGTTCGGGAAGCTCGCGACGAGCCAGCTCTGCCGCCCGGTGGTGCTGTCCCAGATGCGTGCGGTGCCGTCGGCGCTGGCGGTGGCGATGCGGGTGCCGTCGGGGCTGAAGGCCACCCACCACATCCTGCTGGTGTGGCCGGTGAGGGTGAGGATTTGTTCGCCGGTGGTGCTGTGCCAGATGCGTGCGGTGCCGCTGGCGCTGGCGGTGGCGATGCGGGTGCCGTCGGGGCTGAAGGCCACCCACCACATCCTGCTGGTGTGGTCGGTGAGGGTGAGGATTTGTTCGCCGGTGGTGCTGTCCCAGACGCGCGTGGTGCGATCGGCGCTGGCGGTGGCGATGCGGGTGCCGTGTGGGCTGAAGGCCACTCCCCATAGCCCGCTGGTGTGGTCGGTGAGGGTGAGTTTCGGTTTGCCGGTTGTGCTGTCCCAGGTGCGTGCGGTGCCGTCGGTGCTGGCGGTGGCGATGCGGGTGCCGTCTGGGCTGAAGGCCACCCCTGACACCCAGTTGGTGTGGCCGGTGAGGGTGAGTTTCGGTTCGCCGGTTGTGCTGTCCCAGACACGTGCGGTGCCATCGTCGCTGGCGGTGGCGATGCGGGTGCCGTCTGGGCTGAAGGCCACTCCCCGCACCCCGCTGGTGTGGTCGGTGAGGGTGAGGATTGGTTCGCCGGTTGTGCTGTCCCAGATGCGTGCGGTGCGATCGGCGCTGGTGGTGGCGATGCGGGTGCCGTCTGGGCTGAAGGTCACCCCCCGTACCCAGGTGGGGTGGTCGGTGAGGGTGAGTTTC
>DASSUA010000249.1:0-3430 GCA_035707525.1 Pseudonocardiaceae bacterium | reverse complement strand
ACGAAGCGCTCGGCGGTCAAGTCCGGCCGGCCGATGTAGCCGCGAGCCAGGCCGTCGCCGCCGGCGTAGAGCTCCCCGGGCACGCCGGCGGGCACCAGCCGGGCGTCGCCGTCGCGAACCTCGAGCAGGTAGACGCGGGTGTTGGCGATGGGCCGTCCGAGAGGCACGGTGTCGCCGAGGTCGTCCTGCCGCAGGGTGTGGCAGCAGGTGAAGGTGGTGTTCTCGGTGGGACCGTAGCCGTTGACCAGCGGCCGCCCGCCACGGGCGGCCAGCGCGGCGCGAACGGCGGCCGGGGCCAGCACGTCGCCGCCGGCGAGCAGCTGGTCGACCTCGGCCAAGGCCTCGACGTCGTGCTCGACGAGCTGGTGGAACAGGCCAGCGGTCAGCCACAGCACGCTGACCCGGTGCCGGCGCAGCAGCGCCGCGATCTGCGCTGGCCCGAGCGGTCCCGGCGGCGCCGGCACCACCCGGCCACCGGTCGCCAGTGCCCCCCAGATCTCCAGCGTGGTCAGGTCGAACGCGGTCGCCGACAGGTGCAGGAACGTCTGGCCGGGGCCGAACGTGGCAAAGTTCGGCCGGTGTACCAGGCGGACCACGCCGCGGTGCGGCACGCCGACGCCCTTGGGCCGCCCGGTTGAGCCGGACGTGTAGTTGACGTAGGCCAGCCCGTCCGGATGCGGCGCGTACGCCGGATCGGCCGGCGCGGTGGCCGGGGCAGCCGCGAGCTCATCGGCGAGCCCGTCGAGCGCGAGTACTTCCACCCCGTCCACCGACTCGTTGCCGGCCGCGACGACCAGGCGGGCCCGGCTGCCGGTAAGCACGGCGGCCCTGCGCTGCGGCGGATCGGCCGGGTCCAGCGGCAGGTACGCGCCGCCGGCCTTGAGCACCGCCAGCATCGTCACCACCAGGTCAAGTCCACGGGGCAGCGCCAGGGCCACTGGCTCGTCGGGCTGTGCGCCGTGCGCGAGCAGCACGTGGGCCAGCCGGTTGGCGCGTTCATCGAGCTCGCGGTAGCTGTGCCAGCACTCGCCCGCCGGGTCGAGAACCGCGTCGGCGTCCGGGTTGGCCGCGACCTGCGCGGCGAACAGGTCGACGACCGTGGCGGTCCGCGGGTAGTCGCCGGCGGTGTTGTTCCAGCCGTTGAGCAGTGCCCGCTCGGGCTCGGACACCAGGTCGATCTCGCCGACCGGCCGGTCCGGGTCGGCTGCGAGCGCGGCCAGCGCTGCCCTGGTACGCGCAACCAGCGCCGACGCGGTCGCCCGTTCGAACCGGTTCCGGTCGTAGAGCAGGTTCAGCACCGGCGCCGGCTCGGCGAACACGTACAGCGCGAGCGGATAGTTCAGGTTGCGGTGGATCTCGATCGCCCGCCCGGCCCAGGCCTCGTCGTGGGCGGCCAGCGTCCGCTGCATCTCCTCCCGCTCGAACAGCACCAGGCTGCTCAGCAGCGGCACCCCTGCCGGCAGGCCGGCGCATTGTTGCACGTCGGGAAGCGGCAGGAGCTGATGGTCACGGGCCTGCACGCCGCGCTGGCGCACCTGCCGCAGCCAGCTGGCGACGGTGTCTTCGCCATGGACCGCGACCCGCACCGGGACCGTGCTCAACAGCAGTCCGATCATGGCCTCGGCGCCGTCGACCGTCCGGTGCCGGCACGCCCGGGTCACGCCGAACAGGACGTCATCGGTGCCAGCGCCGCCGGCCAGCACGAGCGACCAGGCCGCGTGCACGATGGTGTTCATCGTGACGCCGGCCGTGGTGGCCAGTCGGCGTAGTGCCGCGTCTTCCGAATGGCTCAGCGTCAGCCTGATCGTCGCCATTCGGGTGGCCGTGACCGGAGCCTGGTGATTGCGATCAACCGGGATCGGCGTGGCACCGGAAACGCCATCGAGGTAATTCCTCCAGAATTCGAGATCATTCGCTGCGGCCGGATCTTCCGCTGTGCGCTTCGCCATCCAGTGAACGAAGTCCCGGAACGGCGGCCGGGAGGGGAACTCCAGGCGACGGCCGGCCATACGGGCCGCGTAGTCGTCGCCGACCTCGCTAAGCAGCAGGGTCAGCGACCGACCGTCGAGCACCGCATGGTGGAAGGTCAGCACGACGGTTGCCCGGCCGTCAGCGGTCAGTACGGTGATCCGCGACGACGGCGCCTGGTCGAGTTCGATTCCGCGCTCGCGGTCCTCAGCGAGGAATGTTGCCAGTTCAACGGGCCGGAGACGGGTCTCAAAGGCGAGTGGCACGTCCCGCCAGACCCGCTGCACGATGGCGTCGCCGTGCCAGTCGAACGACGTACGGAGCACGGGATGCCGGTGGACGGCCGCCCGCCAGGTCGCCGCGAACGTGTCAAGGTTCAGCTCGCCCGGCCATTCCACCACGCACTGAATTAGGTCGATTCCAGCTCTCGGATGAGCCAGCGCGTTGAATAGCAACCCTTGCTGCAGTGGCAGCGCGGGATAGGCATCCTCTCTCTCTGCACGCGCCATGGGATCCATGCAGAAACAAGCCTCCGACAGGTGGGAGATGACAGCACCAAGGAGTGCTAGACCGAATTGAGTATGCCGATAGCGCTTACTGTGCAACCAGTTGTGTCGTCGCAGTTTACGTTCGGTAAGCGAGTCTCGCGGTCTCTCGAGTAATCAGCCGACGCGAAGGCTGCGCGGCCGCAGATCGGTCCATACCGTCTCGATATGGGCCAGGCATTCGTCCCGACCGCCCTCGGTGCCTTCGGCGCGCCAGCCGGCCGGAGGCTCGCGGTCGGCGAGCCAGATCGAGTACTGCTCCTCGCCGTTCACCACGACCATGTATCGACGGCTATCGTCGGCGTCGGATCGATCGGGCAGGTCAGACAGGTTGGCTCCTCCTCGGGTTCGGTCGGGCACGTCGGCTCCTCGTCGAGTTGGGAGGTTTGCTGAACTCTACGACTGCCGTCATAGCCGCGAATCTGCCGAAAGAGGGACTCGGCCTAGGCCACCCAGTGCGTAATCTGCCGAGATGACACTCGCCGTGTCGGTCGAATCGCAGATCGTCGCTGGTGACCCTCAGGCCGAGCGTACGACTAGCGTACGACACCTCCTGACGCAGTAGTTTCCTCGGAGTGGAGCTGACGCTCGAGCATCTTCGACGGCGCGCGGGCGGGGCCACGACCCCGTCCTCACGGAACTCCGTGCGGTGGAAGGCGACCGGCGGTCCGCCGTTCGGATTCGCCAGCTGGAAGAGCTGGTCGACCCCGAGCCGGGTGAAGGCGCCCCGGACCCGCTGACGGTATTCGCCGACGGCGCAGGCGGCCGGGTGCGGGGTGTCGAGGAAGTCGACGTTCATCGCGAACGAGGCCTGCTTGCGGCCCGCCACGGAGGAAACGGCCTGGGCGCCGCTCGGCATCGCGAAGGTGCCCGCGACCACCTCGGCGTACGGCCACTCGACACAGGCCTCGAAGCCG
>DASSUA010000248.1:0-2289 GCA_035707525.1 Pseudonocardiaceae bacterium | reverse complement strand
ACCGCTGCAGGGGTTCCGGTGCATGTGGCCCCAGTCATGTCATCCGCACCGGCCCCGGAGACCGTCGCCGACCTGATCACTACGCATCGGCGCTGGTTCGGCAACTACCTCGACTATCCGGCCTGTGCTGCCGCCGCCCGCCGTGCTGGCCATGGCACCCCGGCGGAGCACGCGATAGCGCTCGGCGTGGCCGGCTACCGCGCAGCCACGTGGCTACTGTCGAGCCCGGCCACAGGGATCTGCACGCTTGCACTGTTGCGCCGGTCGACATCGCCACCCGCACGGATGCTCGCCGGCGCGGGCCTCTGGCTGGGCTGCGTGACACCGGTGCGGATGCTCGCCGCCACCCGGCCCGACCCGCCCAGCCTCGCGGCGCAGGTTCGCGACGCCATCGACGTCTTCGCCGCCTACCTGATCAAGAGCATCGGCCCGATGGCGGCGATCGCCCACGCCACGGTGCCCACGAAGGGATTCGCGCCCGCACCCAAGACCCACCGGCACGGCCCGCACTCGAAGGAGCAAGGATGATCATCGGTTTGGAGGGTGTCAGCTGCGTCGGCAAGACGACCCTCGCGCGCGACCTCGCGCGCCGGCTCGGGGCACACGTAGTGCCCTGCTACTACCACGCCGCCCCCGATCCATCGCGGCTACCGGCCCCGAACTCGGCCACCGCGGAGCAACAGCTCGCGGCGCTGACCGTACTGTTGCGGGTGGAGGCGCTGCGCCGTGCCGCCGCGCTGATGGCGGCCAGCCACGGGCAGATAGTGGTCCTTGACCGCACGGTCGATACGCTGCTAGCCCACGCGCATGCGGTCGGGCGCCTCAACGGCTACGACTGCGACGCGGCAGCCCGTGCCCTGGTGCAAGCCCATCCGATCGTCGTGCCGCACCTGACCCTGCTGCTGCACGCATCCGATGTCGAGCGAGCCCGCCGCGCCGTCCAGCGGGTGAACATGCCGCGGCTGTTCTACGACTCGACCTTCACCGGGTACTTCACCGAACACTTCGACCGCCCGCTCGTTCCTGAACATGTTCGCATCGCTACGGACGGCAGTCTGGACACCGTCACCAACCAGGCGATCGAGATCATCGGCGAGTACCTCGCCTCGCGGGCCGGGATAGCGGCATGAACACCGTCATTCTCGGCTGTGGCGCCATCGCCGACCGGTGGGCTCGGGTCCTGACGGCCGACCCGCGAGTCCGCATCGTCGGGCTGGTCGACCCGCAGGTCGACCGTGCCGAACGGCTCGCCGAGCGCCGGTGCCCGAACGCGGCGCTCGCCACTACTCTGCAGCGGGCCCGTGCCGCCGTGGCAGTCGACGTGGTCGTGAACCTCACGCCTCCTGAGACGCACGCCCCGGTATCGCGCGAAGCGCTGCACGCCGGCCTGCATGTGCTCACCGAGAAGCCCCTCGCCATGCGGCTCGCAGATGCCGTCGAGCTGGCTGAGCTCGCCCAGGCGAGCCGGCGCGTCCTGGCGGTCATGCACAACCGAGGTCGCGACCCCCAGTTCCTCGCCTTTGCCGACAGGGTCACCGCCGCCGGTCGCGGTCCGTACGCGGTCACCGCCGACGTGGTCGTGAACCTGCACGAGCCTGGGTTCCGCAGCCAGCAGCGGCTGCCGGTCACCACAGACCTTGCCGTGCACGCCTTCGACCAGATCCAGGCCCTCATCTGCGCCGCCCCGGTCGAAGTCAGCGGCACCGAGGTCCCGTTGCCCTTCCTCGACAAGCACTGTGGGCTCGCCACCATCGCGGTCACCTTCGCCGATACGTCCGCACTGAGCTACCGCGGCGGCTACGCCGCCCGCGGACTGGCGACCAATGCGGTCGGCGCCTGGCGGGTGGACGGCCCGGACTACGCCGCCCGGTGGGAGCCCCTCCCCGGCCGGCCTGACAACCAGCCCCCGCCGTACCAGCAATGCATCGCCAGCATGCTCGACGCCGTCGAGTCCGTTCGAGCGGGCGGTGTTCCGCCGTGGCCGACGCTAGCGCTGCGATCGACCGCCATGCTGGAGGCGGTACTGATCTCGGCCGACGCCAGCCGACCCGCCGCGGTCGCGCCGACACCGTCGGATTCGCCATGACCCGCACGCCTGTCCGGGGTGGACTGGACATGGAACTGGCTGCGGTGCTCACCGCCGCCGAAGTTACCGGTCCGCATGCGCCGCTGGTACCCCTCGCCGGTGGACAAGACAACCACGTCTACGCCACACGCGCCGCGGGCCAGGACCTGGTCGTCAAAGCACCACGCAGCGGCAAAGTCCGTTACGGCGTCGCCGCATGGGCG
>DASSUA010000247.1:0-6906 GCA_035707525.1 Pseudonocardiaceae bacterium | reverse complement strand
TTCCGACTGCTCGCCGGGCAAATCGGTAGCATGATCATGTTCGTTGTCACCCTGGACCAAGCCGCTACCCAGGAGCCTTATTCAAAACCCCAGGTTGACCAATGTGACACATCGGGCGTTCAGGTTTTACCAGCCGCGCAGCGCCTCGGTTCGCCGTCCCGCGTCCGGCCCCGATTTCCGCCGCTCCCCGAGCGACCGGCGCTTGCCACGGCGGCGGCCGGTGCGCGCGTTCTCGATCAGGCGAACGCGATGGAGCAGCACGTGACGCATTGGTCAACGACGAGACACCTCACCTCCGCGGCGACGATCGGCGCGTGGATCTCGTCGGCGACGACCGCACACCATGGGCGGGTTTCGGGGTCCACGCGGCTCGCGGCGCTCAGCGGCGCGGTGATCACTTCGCGGCGCGCGTTCGATGAACTCGAAGAACGGCGGATACACCGGCGAATTGATCATCACCGCGTCCCTCCCCCGGCCGCCCCTTGTGCGGCGGCGGCCGGCGGTGATGATGATGGGGTGTGCGGGTGTCGTGGCGCCTTGGAGCCGTTCTGGTCGGGTGCGTGGCGATCCTGCTGCCGGTTCCCGAGGCGAGGTCGGCGGCGCCTGAGGTGATCTACCACAACGGGGTGGTGCTCACCATGGAGCAGGACCAGCCACGGGCCGAGGCGATCGCGGTGCGGGCCGGGCGGATCCTGGCGATCGGCGGCAACGAGCGCGTGCTGGCGCTGAGGAAATCCCAGACTCGCGTGGTGGATCTGGGAGGCCGGGCGGTACTGCCGGGTTTCATCGACTCGCATGCGCATTGGATCGGGGACGGGCTCAGGGTGGGTCTGTCCCCGTACTCGGCGATGGACGGGGCGCTGCGCCGAGGCTGGACCAGCGTCAACGAGCTGTTCGTCGACCAGGGATGGTTGGAGACGCTGCGCGTGCTCGACGCGGCCGGCGAGCTCCGGTTACGCATCAACGCCTACCTGCCGGTCAACTTCGAGGACGGCAAGTTCGGGCAGTGGTTTCTCGCCCACCAGCCGCGCCACGCCGATAGCGCGCATCTGCGGCTGGCCGGCATCAAGCTGTTCCTCGATCATGACTGGGGCACCAGGTTCCACTGGACCCAGGCCGAGCTGGACGAATACGTGCTGGCGGCGCAACGCGCCGGCTGGCAGGTCGCGGCGCACACGGTCAGCGCCGAGGCGCTGGACCAGTACCTGACGGCCGTGGCGCGGGCGCAGGCCAGCCGCCCCAATCCGGATGCACGGCACCGGGTCGAGCACGCTATCCAGGTCCGTGACGATCAGCTCGCCAGGCTCGGCGAGCTGGGGATGATCGCGTCCATCCAGCCCGGCATCCCGGGAGACCTGGCGACCGAGGCCGGGTTCCCGGAGCTGGTGGCGCACGGCCAGGCCGAGTGGATCGCCCGCTGGCGCGATCTGGTGGAAAGCGGTGTCCGCACCATCGGCAGCAGCGACATGCCGTGGCTGGTGCTCGGGCTGGGTGACCGTGCCGCCGAGCTGCCTCATGGATCACCGCTCGAGGCGGTCTACCAGGCGGTCACCCGGCACAGCTACCTCGGCCGCCCTCCCGAGGACTGGCAGCTGGCGCAGCGCCTGACAGTCGATCAGGCGTTGCGGCTGTTCACCATCGACGCGGCCTACGGCACCTTCGAGGAAACCGTGAAGGGCAGCCTGGCCCCCGGCAAGTACGCGGATCTCGTGATCCTCTCCGACGACCCGACAGCCGTCACCGCGGAATCGCTACCGGACATCCAGGTGCTCGCCACCATGGTCGGCGGGCAGGTGCAGCACTGCGCCGACACCACGCTGTGTTGACACCACGCTGTGTTGACACCACGCTGTGTTGACCCGCGAGGCCGTTACTGCCCGTCCACGTCCCAGCCGTCGCGATGCTGGACCAGTTCCTCCAGAGTCTCCCGGCGTTCTACCGCCGCCCAGTATCGATCTTCCGTGAGGCCAAGGCGGCACGAGGGTGTGCACCACGGCGACGCGGTAGCCGTTTCTTCCAGTTCCGGGACCGACCTGGTCAGCGGCAACCGGGCCGACAAGGTCGGAGAGTACGACGACGTCGGAATCCTGCTGACCTGCAACGACTACTGATATCACAGCGGTTACACCGTGCGGGCGCCCTCGTTTGCCCGCACGCCGCGCCTTCGCCCTCATGGGTCAGGAGCGTTGTATAGAATCCGCCACATCGTCTAGAATCAAGCCGTGGCATTAAGCATCAAGCATCCGGAAGCCGATCGTTTGGCGCGAGAACTGGCGGCGATCACGGGCGAGACGTTGACCGAGGCGGTGGTGATCGCCCTCCGCGAGCGGCTGGCCCGTCAGACAGGGCGGGCGAGGGCCGTGCCGCTGCATGAGGAGTTGGCAACGATTCGGCAGCGGTGCGCGTCCTTGCCGGTGCTGGACGATCGGACGCCCGAGCAGATCATCGGATACGACGGTCGAGGGCTGCCAACCTGATGGTCATTGATACGTCTGCGCTGGTCGCAATGTTGATTGACGAGCCGGAGGCGGAGCGGTTCGAGGCGGCGGTGGAGGCCGACACCGCACTGTTGATGTCGACGGCATCGTATCTGGAGACGGCGATCGTGATCGAACATAGATTCGGGGAGCCCGGTGGTCGCGAGCTGGATCTGTGGCTGCATCGCGCGGCAGTCGATCTGGTGGCGGTGACCGCCCAGCAAGCCCACATCGCGCGAGCGGCCTACCGCAAGTATGGGAAGGGCCGTCATCGGGCCGGCCTGAACTACGGCGGCTGCTTCGCGTACGCGCTTGCCAAGATCAGCGGCGAGCCCCTGCTGTTCAAGGGCGACGACTTTCCGCACACCGATATCCCCGCCGTGTTACTGCCCGAAACCGTCCGGCCCTGAATTGCCGTCGTGATTGACCTTTCTGGCGGCGCGCACATGGCGGAGTCTGGCCGTGGCGGCGAGCCGCTGGAGGTGGCTAGGATCACGCACCCATGAAGATCAACGGCCGGAACGGGCCAGGCGAGTTCGGCGGAAGGGTGCGATGACCCACGACGGCGTCGAGCCGATCGCGATCATCGGGATGGCCTGCCGAGTCCCCGGCGCCGGCAGCGTCGACGCCTTCTGGCACAACCTCGTGAATGGCGTCGAATCCGTCCGCCGCTCCAGCCGCGAAGAACAGGCGGGGCTCGGGGTGCCGGACACCGAGTTGGACGACCCCGACTTCGTCCCGGCCGTTTCGTTGCTCGACGACGCCGACCGGTTCGACGCCCCGCTGTTCGGCATGAGCCGGCCCGAGGCCGAGGCCACCGACCCCAACCACCGGCTGATGCTCGAGCTCGCCAGGACGGCGTTCGAGGACGCCGGCCACGATCCCGTCCGTTCCCGCTGCCGGATCGGCGTCTACGCAGGCAGCGGCGAGCCGACCTACAGGTACGACCACGTCCATCGCAACGCCGCCGCGCGTGACCGGCTGGGACCCCTGGGCGAGACCGGCCTCGACTCCAACTACGTGGCCACGTTGACCTCCTACAAGCTGGGCCTACGCGGACCCAGCATGACGGTCTTCACCGCCTGCTCGACCGCGCTGGTCACCGTGCACCTGGCCTGCGTGGCGCTGCGGGCCGGCGACTGCGACCTGGCGCTGGCGGGCGGGGTGCACGTGCCGATGCCGCCGGGCCGCGGCTACCTCTACGCCGAGGGCGGGATCCTCTCCCCCGACGGCCACTGCCGGCCCTTCGACGCCAGCGGGTCGGGCACGCTGTGGGCGGGCGGTGGCGCGCTGGTCCTGCTGCGGCCGCTGCGCGAGGCGCTCCGCGATGGCGATCACGTGCGCGGCGTGATCCTCGGCAGCGCGGTCAACAACGACGGGGTCAAGGACAGCTTCTCCGGGCCGAGCGTGGACGGGCAGGCCGAGGTCATCCGCCGGGCGCTGGCGCAGGCACGGGTCGACCCGCGAACGGTCGGCTACGTGGAGGCGCACGCCACCGGCACGGTCGTCGGCGACCCGGTCGAGGTCGCCGCACTCCAGCGGGTCTTCGGGGCGGCCTGCGCCGAGCGCGGTTGGTGCCGGCTCGGCTCGGTGAAGTCGAACATCGGCCACCTCGCGCAGGCGGCCGGCTCGGTCAGCCTGGTCAAGGCGGTGCTGGCGGTCGAGCGCGGCCGGATCCCGCCGACCCTGCACGTCGACCGCCCGAACCCCGCGCTGGACCTGGACACCGGTCCGTTCCGGCTCGCCACCGAGCTGGCCGACTGGGTTCCGGACAGCGGGCCCCGGCGGGCCGGGGTGAGCGCGTTCGGCGTCGGTGGGACCAACGCGCACGTCGTCCTGGAACAGGCGCCACCGGTCGAGCAGACCCCGTCCGGCGAACGGCCGGCGCACCTGCTGCGGGTTTCGGCCCGCACCCCGAGCGCCCTCACCGCGGCGGTCGAGCGGCTGGCCGGTCACCTCGCCTCCAGCCCGGACCTCGACCTCGGCGATATCGCGTACACGCTCGCGGTGGGCCGCGCCGAGCTACCGCACCGCGCCGCCGCCGTCGCCCTCGACGCCGCGGATGCCGCGGCTGCGCTGCGCGACCCCCAGCGCCTGCTGACCGGCACCGAGGCCGTTCCCACGCCCCGGGTGGCGTTGCTGTTCTCCGGGCAGGGCAGCCAGTACGCCGGGATGGGCGCGCAGCTCTATCGCAGCGAGCGGGTCTACCGGGAGACGGTGGACGAGTGCGCCGACGTGCTGGCGGCCGAGCTCGGCGAGGACATCCGGGCGCTGCTGGTTCCCGCGCGGCAGGACACCGCGCGGGCCCAGGCTCGGCTGCGGCGGACGGCCCTGGCCCAGCCGGCGCTGTTCGCCATCGGGTACGCGCTGGCCCAGCTTTGGCGGTCCTGGGGCATCCGGCCTGCCGCGATGGTCGGCCATTCCATCGGCGAATACGTCGCGGCCACCATCGCCGGCGTCTTCCCGCTCGCGGACGCGTTGCGGCTCGTGGCCGCCCGCGGCCGGCTCATGGAGTCGATGCCGCCCGGGTCGATGCTTGCGGTACCGCTCGACGCGGCCGAGGTGGCGGACCGGCTGCCGGCCGACATCGCGCTCGCCGCCGTGAACGGGCCGGGCGCCTGCGTCGTCGCGGGTCCGAACGGTTGCGTCGACGCCTTCGCGGCCCGGCTCGAGCTCGACGGCGTCGACTGCACGACGCTGCACACGTCGCACGCCTTCCACTCCGCGATGATGGACCCGATCCTGGACGACTTCGCCGCGGCGGTGGCCGCGACCCAACGGCGGGCCCCGCAACTGCCGTTCCTGTCGAACGTCACCGGTGACTGGATCACCGCCGGCGAGGCGACCGACCCGGCGTACTGGGCGAAGCACCTGCGCGGCACCGTGCGGTTCGGGGACTGCCTGGGACGGCTGCTGGCCGAGGGCTCCTGGGCGCTGGTCGAGTGCGGACCCGGCCACCAGCTCGCCGGTCTTGCCCGGCGGCTGACCTCGCGGGAAGGCCTGCCGCCGCTGCCGAGCCTGCCTGGGCCCGACGACCGCAAGGGCGACCTCGACGTGTTGGGCGCGGCGGCCGGTCGGCTGTGGACGGCCGGGGTCCCGCTGGCCACCGAGGCGCTCACCGCGCCCGGCCGGCGCGTGCCGCTGCCCACCTACCCGTACGAGCGCAGGCGCTACTGGATCGACCCGGATCCGCAGGTCACCGCCGCGGCACCGGCCGGACCGCCGCCGAAGACCAGACTGCCGGTGGACGACTGGTTCACCGTGCCCGTCTGGCGGCAGGAGGCGGCGGTCGGGCCGGCGGGCGTGCCGTTCTCCCGGTGCCTCGCGTTCACCGCCGGCGGCCTCGGTGCCCAGGTGGCCGAGTCACTGCGGGCAGCCGGTGTCGACGTGGTCGAGGTGGTGCCCGGCGAGCGGTACGGCCGGGACCGCAGCGGCCGGTACACGCTGCGCCCCGGCCAGCACGTCGACGTGGAGAGGCTCGTCGGCGACCTGGTCGCCGCCGGCGGCGTCCCGCAGCGCGTCGTGCACGCCTGGGCGCTTGCCGGCGAACCCGCCGGGCTCGACGTCGCGGCGGCGTGGCGCGCGCAGGAGCTCGGATTCTTCAGCCTGCTCGCGCTGGTCCAGGCGCTCGCGGCCGCCCAGCTCGCCGATCCCGTGCACCTGGACATCGTCACCGCCGGCACCGAGGACGTGACCGGCACCGACCTCACCCGGCCGGAGCACGCCGCGGTGGCCGGCGTGGTCCGGGTCGTGCCGCTGGAGGTGCCGGCGCTGAGCGTCCGGCAGATCGACCTCGATCCGGCCGAGGCCGGGCTGGTCGAGGCCGGTGCCGGGGAAGTCGAGCGGTGCGCGGTCGAGGCCTGCGTGACGGAGTTGAGCCGGCAGCTGACCCGGCAGCCGGACGGGCGGCTGGTCGCGCTGCGGCGCGGCCGGCGTTGGCGGCGCGACCACGAGCCGGTCAGGGTGCCGCGGCCGGCCGGCCCGGAAGCGGGTCTGCGCGACAAGGGCGTCTATCTGATCACCGGCGGGCTGGGTGGCCTCGGGCTGACGGTCGCCGAGGACCTGGCCATTCGGGTGCGCGCCCGGCTCGTGCTGCTGGGCCGCGGCGGGCTGCCGCACCGGGACGAGTGGGACGACCACCTGCGCCGGCACGGCACCGCGCACCGGATCGGCCGGGCCGTCGCCGCGGTGCGGCGGATCGAGGCCGCCGGCGGGGAGGTGCTGGTGGCCACGGGCGACGTCGCCGATCTCGACGCGCTGCGGGCCGCAAGGTCCGCGGCACTGGCCCGGTTCGGCCGGGTGGACGGCATCGTGCACGCCGCGGGCGTCGCTGGCGGGGGCATGGCGGAGGTCAGGGACCGGGCGGCCGCCCGGTCGGTACTCTCGCCGAAGCTTGCCGGCGTGCTCGCCCTGGCCGAGGTCTTCGGTT
>DASSUA010000246.1:0-6329 GCA_035707525.1 Pseudonocardiaceae bacterium | reverse complement strand
CGATGCCGGCCCGCCTCCGATCCAATCCGGGTGAACACCGGCCGCGCGGTTTGGTTGCACCGCCAGCGGGGCAGCCCGCCGCCCGGTCACGGACCGCCGCCGGGCGTCATAGGAATGCCACACCGCTCGCGGAATTCGACTATTGCGAACGATTGCAGAATCGCGTATACGGCGGGTCGTACTGGCGCATCCCGGGTTTCGCGCACACCTCGGTTCCTGGGTGCGGCCGGGGCAGCGTTACAGATCGTTTCGGCTTCGGTGGGTGGGATGCGGCCGAGGCGGTACCGCGCCAGCCGTGCTCGCGCATCAGCCGCCGGGTCGCCGCCCACTCCGACTCGTAGCCACCGGCGTGCTCACGCGCCAACCGGACGGCCCTCGCCCCGGTCCGCTGATCGAACCCTGCCCGGCATCGCGCCATCCTTCCCAACCTGGGAGATGCGCACGAAACCCGGGACGGTTCATACTGCCGGAAGCGGCGCACGAACCATCGCCGGCAGCCAAAGAGAATCACCGCAATCCGGCCGGCGACGTTTCCTGATGACATAAAAGACTGGGCTGGTTCGTGGCTGATTCGTGGGCCCGACAATCGAGAGGGTTCGGCGATGGAGGCGGCTCATGACGACTGTGTGGCCCGGCTGGCGCCCCAGCTGACCGAGCTGGATCCGGGGCTGCGGAGGGCGCTGGCCGAGCTGGCCAGGGGGATCAACCCGCTGTTCGCCCGGCCCGAGCCGTACCAGCAGGCGATCCGGTACATCGCCGGCCTGCTGGGCCGCGCGCAGCGTAAGAACAGCTGGCAGCTGGCCGCGTCGACCGGGCAGGACTCGCCGTGGCGGATGCAGCGGCTGCTGAACCGGGCCGCCTGGGATGCGGACGGCGTCCGGGACGTGGTGCGCGACTACGTTCTGCGCCGGCTGTGGCGGCCGGACGGCGTGCTGGCGGTGACCGACCTGAGGGTTCCCAAGAAGGGCGCGCGCTCGGTCGGGGTGGCCCCGCAGTGCGCCGCGTCGGGCCGGCAGCCGGAGAACTGCCAGGTCGGCGTGCTGATCGGGTACGCGTCCGGGCAGGGCTGCGCGCTGGTCGACCGGGAGCTGTACCTGCCGGAGTCGTGGACGGCGGACCCGCTGCGCTGCCGGCGCGCTGGCGTGCCCCAGGAACGGCTCAGGCACCGAAGCCGGGCGGAGCTGGCGACCTGGATGATCGCGCGGTCGCTCGGCGCCGGGGTGGCCGTCAGCTGGGTCACCGGCGGAATGGCCTACGGGCCGGACCCGACGCTCTTGCGCTACCTCGACGCCCACCAGCTCGGTTATGTGCTGGCCGTCCCGCCGACGCACCGGACGCCGATCGGCGGCGCGCGGCTCGCGCAGGTCGACTCGCTTGCCGCGAAACTCACGCCGGACCGGTGGGAGTGGCACGGCACGAAGGCCGGTGACTGGCCGGCACGCCAGGAATGGGCGAGAGTCCAGCTTCCCGCCGGCCGCGCGGACAGGTCCGGCCTGGCCCGCAGCGTGCTGGTGCGCCGCGACCCGGCGGGAGGATCGCGGCTGGCCTGCTACCTGGTGCGCGCGCCCCAGTCGTCGCCAACGAGCGCGCTGGTCGCGGTGGCCGGCGCCGGGCGGGCGATGGACGGCTCGGTGCGCAGCGCAGTCGAGCGGGTCGGCCTCGGCAGCTACGAGGTGCGCACCTGGACCGCCTGGTACCGGCACGTCACCCTGGCCATGGTCGCCATTGCGAGCCTGGCCACCGGCTGGCCGCACGACTGACAGACCGGGGGACTGACAGACCGGGGGACTGACAGGCCGGGGGACTGACAGGCCGGGAGTGCAACCCGCACGGCGCTCTGGTGTTCTCGGTGATGTGACAGTTACCGGTGCCGGCCCCGGCGCGACCAGCGCGGTGGATCAGCTGCTCGGCCGCCTGGCCGACGACCTCGACGAGGGCTTCGTCGAGCTGGTCCGGGGCTACCAGCGGCCGGTGTACTCGGTGGCCCTGCGGCTGACCGACCAGCCCTGCGACGCCGAGGACCTCGCCGCCGAGGCGTTCCTGCGGGCGTATCGCGCGCTGCGCGATTTCGACGCCGAGCGGATCGCCCGGCTGCAGCCGCGGCCCTGGCTGATGACGATCATGCTGAACGTCTGGCGCAACACGGTCCGCGGCCGCAGCCGCCGGCCCGAGCAGCTGTCGCTGGGTGATCTTGCCGAGCTCGAGTCGGCCGAGCTCGACATCCAGGCGCGGACCGAGCTCAACGAGCAGCGCCGGGAACTTGCCCGGCAGGTCGCTCGGCTGCCGGCCGCGCAGCGTGCCGCCGTCGTCCTGCGGCACGTGGTCGACCTGCCGATCCCGGAGATCGCCGCCGCGATGAACTGCCCGGAGGGCACCGTCAAGTCGCACATCTCCCGGGGCCTGCGGCGCCTGCGCGCCAACTACCTGGCAGACGGCCAGGACGGCCCGCGCCGCCCGGCGGCGACGCCCGCCCCGGCCGGCGTACCCGTGGGAAGGAGGGTTCAGCGATGAACACGATCGATGGCGACCCGATCGCCGGCGCCCTCGGCCAGCTGGTGGTCGACGCTCCGACCGGCCTGGTGGACCGGCTCGTGGCCCGCTGGGTGACCGTGCCCGGCCCGGTCGGCGAGATTCGGGTCGCCTTCACCGACCTGGGCATCTGTTACGTCCGCGCGACCGGCACCGCCGACGAGTTCGCCCGGTCGTACCGGAGCCGCTTCGACCGCCCGATCCTGCCGGCCGACCGGCCGCCGGCCGGCCTGCTCACCGCGCTGCGCACCGGGCGGTCCCGGACGCTGCGGTTCGACCTGCGCGGGCTGTCGGCCTTCGAGCGGGAGGTGCTGGTCGCGACGCTGCGCATCCCGCGCGGCCAGACCCGGCCCTACGCCTGGGTGGCCGGCGAGATCGGCCGGCCGCGGGCCGTGCGGGCGGTCGGCACCGCGCTGGGCCGAAACCCGGTGCCCGTGCTGATCCCGTGCCACCGGGTCACCCGCTCCGACGGCGATCCGGGCCAGTACGTCTTCGGTGCCGAGCTCAAGGAGGCGTTGCTGCGGGCCGAGGACGTGGACCTCGACGGCATCCGGGCACTCGCCGCGCAGGGCATGCACTACCTCGGCAGCGACACCACCGGGATCGTGTGCTTCCCGACGTGCCACCACGCGCGCCGGATCACCGCGGCGCACCGGCGCCCGTTCCGCAACGTCAGCCAGGCGTCCCAGGCCGGCTACCGGCCCTGCCGGGACTGCCGGCCCGGCCAGCCGGTGCCGGCCTGACATCACCCGTCCGGAACCTGAAGTACCGCAGTAGCGGACCGGCGGATACCGCCGGCTGATCAGAAGTGACGAATCGGAGAAATACCGGAAGTACGTTCCGTAGCTGTCGATCGAGAAAGCGGACGGTCCGCCCCGCCCGGCGTTAAGCCACGTTCAGCGGCTTGTCAAGACCGCCGAACGTGTGGTTCTGCGGCCTCGGCGGCGGGGACCGTCCGCTTCGATCCCAAGGCCGCCGCCGTGGCTGCACTTGCGACGCCGTTTCGCCGATGTTTCACTTCCGCCGCCCGGGCAGTTATGGCGGAAGCGTGCAGAGCAAACCATTGGAGACGCCAATCGGAACCGAGCAGCTACGTGTCGTCGATCCGCATCGCGATCGGCGGACGCTCCTCGACAATTTTCCCGACTCCGCGGTCGACAGTCTCGTCGCCGCCGCGATGCAGGCGCACATCAGCGAGATGGCCCGCCTCGCCAGTTCGCTGGACAACGTCCTGGCGGCGGCGGCCAAATCACCGAAACTGGTCGCGGATGCCGTCCAGGAATTCGCCCGGCACGTGGTGCCACGGTGGCATTTCGCGATGCTGAATGACACCGAGCGAAACGATGCCCTCGTCGTCGCGCTGGAGCGCCGGGTGCGCCCGGGCTCGCACGTGCTGGACATCGGCTCCGGCACCGGCCTGCTGGCCATGATGGCTGCCAGGGCGGGGGCGGCGCGGGTGACCAGTTGCGAGGCCAACCCGCTGCTGGCCGAGATCGCCCGGCAGGTCGTGCACGCACACGGACTCTCCGACGTCGTCACGATCATCCCGAAGATGTCGACCGATATCCGGGTGGGCGAGGACATCGAGCGGCCGGCCGACCTGATCGTGTCGGAGATCGTCGACTGCGGCCTGATCGGCGAGGGCCTGCTGCCGACCATGCGCCACGCCAGGGCCAACCTGCTGGCCGGCGGCGGGGAACTGATGCCGGCCTCGGGACGGCTGGTCGGCTTCCTGGTCGAGAGCAGCGCCATGGCCGGCCTGAACCGGGTGAACTCGGCCGGCGGCTACGACGTGCGGGCATTCAACATCACCACCACCCGGGGCCACCTGCCGGTACGCCTGCGGATCTGGCCACACCGGCCGCTGTGCGAGCCGATGGAGCTGGTGAGCTTCGACCTGCTGCGGGGCTCGCTGGACGACGGCTCGCGGCGGATCGAGGTTCCGGTCGTTGCCAGCGGGCAGGCGCATGGGCTGGTGGTCTGGTTCGAGTTGGACCTGGGCGCCGGCATCGTGCTGCGCAATTCGCCGGAGAACCTCTGCTCGCACTGGATGCAGGCGCTGGTGCCATTCGAGCGGCCGCTCCCGGTCGCCGCCGAAACAACCGTCGAGGTCCGCCTTCGGTGGTCCGGGAGTCGTCTTTTCGCACACTGAGTTCCAGACAGTATTCGCGATCCGACAGTATTCGTGAACCGGCACCCTGCGAAGGTGGAAAATGAGCCACGCCCCAACCCGCTACGAGCCCTTCTCGTTGACCCGGGAAGAGCTGAAGGCCGCCGTCCAGCGGTACGCCTCCAATCCTCTTTTCCTGGACAACGAGGAATGGGTCAACGACGACAACCCGTTCCGCCGGCAGCTGCGACCGCAGGTCCTGCCTTACCTGGACTTCAGCCGGGTGCTGTCGCGCAAGGAGCTGCTCACCTACGAGAGCCTGGCCGCCCAGCGCCTGCTGACCAGCATCTACGAGGCCGACCTGATGTTCCTGCCGGCGAGCGGCCTGGCCGAGAAGTGGGACGACTTCCGGCTCTACTACAGCCCGAGCAACCGCGCGTACGGCGAGGCGATCAGGCCCGCGCTCGAGCGGTTCGCGTTCGGCTTCCTCGACGACGAGGTCGAGGTCTCCGGCAAGTGGTCCAAGGCCGAGCTGGAGGAGTTCCTGCGGGCGCTCGGCCAGCGGCCGACCCAGACGCTGGCGTCGGAGGTGGCGATCGAGAAGTCGTCCGACCCGCGGCGGGCGGCCCGGATGTGGCTGATCCAGTTCGCGCCGGACTTCCTGTCCGAGGCGTCGCCGATGATCCGCAACGTGCTCGGCTCGTACGGCGCGCCGCAGTCGGAGTGGTTCAAGATCATCATCGACGAGTACGGCTACGGCGTGCACGACACCAAGCACAGCAAGCTGTTCGAGCGCACGCTGGCATCGGCCGGGCTCCGCGCCGACATCCACCACTACTGGCAGTACTACCTGACCAGCAGCCTGATGGTGAACAACTACTTCCACTACCTCGGCAAGAACCACGAGCTGTTCTTCCGCTACGCAGGCGCGCTCTACTACACCGAGGCCACCCTGGTCGACTTCTGCCGGCGCGTGTCCAACCTGCTGACCAAGGTCTTCGGCGAGCAGGCCTACACCGAGTACTTCGACGAGCACGTCCACATCGACCAGCACCACGGCCGGATGGCGCTGGAGAAGCTGATCCTCCCGCTGGTCGACCAGTTCGGCGACGTGATCATCCCCGAGATCGTGCGCGGCTTCGAGGAGTTCCAGCTGATCTCGGAGATCGCCGACGCCGACTTCGCCGACCAGATCGCCTGGATGGACGGCGGACCGGTCAACAAGCAGCTGCACGACCCGCTGTGGGCGGCCATCCAGAGCGGGAAGGTGACCGCGCCGGTCGCCAGGCTCGTCGAGCCGCGGGGCGAGCTGTCCAACACGCACTGCCACGACGGCGACGAGCTGTGCCACATCGTGTCCGGGACCATGAAGTTCGTCAGCGGCTTCGACTCCCACCAGATCCTGGAGGCCGGGCAGGGCACGCTGATCCTGAAGAACCGGCTGCACGGGGCGATCATCGAGTCGGACGAGTGCGTCTATGAGATCCACTCGATCGGGGACCACCGCGCATGCTTGTCGTGAACTTCGCGGTAACCGGCAGGCACAACTGCGTCAGCGTCGCCGGCGCGGCGTATGTGTACGCCCGCACCAGGCTCGGGGAGTTCGTGCTACCGGCCAGGTGCCCGCACCGCGGTGGCCCGCTGCACCTGGCGACCTTCGAACCGCAGGGCAGCCGGCTGGTCTGCCCCT
>DASSUA010000245.1:0-12394 GCA_035707525.1 Pseudonocardiaceae bacterium | reverse complement strand
CCGGTCCCGCGGTCACTGCCGGCCCAGTCGTCACTGCCGGTCCCGCCGTCACTGCCGGCCCAGCCGTCACTGGCCCAGCCGTCACTGTGCTCGAACCGGCGCTGATCAGTGCGCCGTCCGCGGTGCGCAGGCCGCCCGGCGCGGCGGTCCCCGTCACCAGGTTGAGCCCGGCGATGCGGGCCGCGAACGGGCTGCGCGGCTCGGCGAGCACCCGCCTGGCCGGTCCCCGCTCGGCAACCCGCCCGCCGACCAGCACGGCGATCTCGTCGGCGAGCACCAGGGCGTCGAGCACGTCGTGGGTGACCAGCACCGCGGTCCGGCCGGCGAGCACACCGCCGAGCAGCGACCGGATCGCCGGCGCGGCGTCCACGTCGAGCGCGGCGAGCGGCTCGTCGAGCAGCAGCAGGTCCGGTTCGACGGCAAGCGCCCTGGCCAGGGCGACCCGCTGCCCCTGGCCGCCGGACAGCTGCGCCGGCCGGCGCCCGGCGAGCCCGCCGGCGTCGACCGTGGCCAGCCAGCGCCGCGCCGCCGCGAGCGCCGCCGGCCGGCGTTGGCCGCGCACCCGTGGCCCGAACGCGACGTTGTGCAGCACGCTCAGGTGCGGGAACAGCAGCGGCCGCTGCTCGAGCAGCCCGATCCCGCGCCGGTGCGCCGGCACGAACACGCCGTCCCCGACGAGCAGCCGCCCGCCGAGCCGCACCGTGCCGGCATCCGGGCGCAGCAGCCCGGCGAGCACGCCGAGCGCGGTCGACTTGCCCGCGCCGTTCGGGCCGAGCACCGCTAGCACCCGGCCGGACGGCACGGCCAGGTCTATGTCGAGCGCGAAGCCGTCGCGCTCGACGCGGATCGCCGCCTCGAGCCTCACGACGCCTCTCGCGGGCGCATCGCGACGATCACCGCGAGCGCGACCGCGACCAGCAGCACCGACAGCGCGACCGCCGAGTCGACGTCACTCTCGCGCGCCAGGTACACCTCGAGCGGCAGCGTCCTGGTCACCCCCTGCAGGCTGCCGGCGAACGCGATCGTGGCGCCGAACTCGCCGAGCGAGCGGGCGAAGGCCAGCACGGCGCCCGCGGCCAGGCCGGGCAGCACCAGCGGCACCGTCACCCGGCGCAGAACGGTCGCCGGTGCGGCGCCGAGCGTCGCGGCCACCGCCTCGTACCGCTCACCGGCAGTGCGCAGCGCCCCCTCCAGGCTGACCACCAGGAACGGCATCGCGACGAACGTCTGGGCCAGCACGACCGCGGTCGTCGTGTACGGGATCCGGACCCCGAGCGCCTGCCCGACCGGACCGGAGCGGCCGAGCAGGTACAGCAGCGCGAGGCCGCCGACGACCGGCGGCAGCACCAGCGGCAGCAGCACCAGCGCGCGCAGCATCCGCAGCCCCGGCAGCCGGCCGCGGGCCAGCACGACCGCCAGCGGGCCGCCGAGCAGCACGCACAGGGTGGTCGACGCGGTCGCGGTGCGCATCGAAAGCCACAGCGCGTCGAGCGCCGCGTCGGAGGTGAGCAGCTCCGGCAGCCTTGCCCACGGGGTGCGCGCGAACAGCCCGGCGACCGGCAACGTGACCAGCGCGAACCCGACCGCTGCCGGCAGTATCAGCAGCACCGGCACGTCGGTGCGGACCCGGTGGCGGTCGGCGCTTCTCATGGATCCAGGCTCATGGATCCGGCGGTGACGGCGCCTGGAAGCCGGCGCTGGCGAGCACCTCGCCGCCGCCCTCGCCGAGCACCAGCGTCACGAACTGCGCGGCCAGCTCCCCGCTACCGTCGAGCGCAATGATCGGGTACCGGTTGACCGCGTTGGCCGCCTCCGGGAAGTCGACGCCGGTCACCTTGTCGCCCGCGGCCTTCACGTCGGTCACGTAGACCAGGCCGGCATCGGCCTCACCGCCGGCCACCTTACCGAGCACGGCCTTGACGTCGGGCTCCTCGCTGGCCGGCGCGAGCGTGACCCCGGTCTGCTGCTCGATCTGCCCGGTCGCCGAGCCGCACGGCACCTGTGGTGCGCACACCACCAGGACGAGGTCGCGCCCGGCGAGGTCCGCGAAGCCGGTGATCTGCTTCGGGTTGCCGGGGGCGGTCACGATTTGCAGCGTGTTGCCGGCGAAGATCTTCGGCTCGCCGGCGGCCAGGCCGGCCTGCACGACGGTGTCCATCGTCGACTCGTTGGCGGCGGCGAACACGTCGGCCGGGGCGCCGTTGACAATCTGCTGGGCCAGATCCGAGGAGCCCGCGAAGCTGATCCGCACGTCGACGCCGGCGTGTCCGGCCTCGAACATCCGCTCCAACTCGGTGAACGGCTCCTTGAGCGAGGCCGCGGCGAGCACCGTCAGCGTCTGCGTCGGCTCGCTGCCCCCGCAGCCCGCCAGGGCGGTCAGGACCAGCAGCGAGACCAGCGCGCGCCTCACGTCGTCTCCACCACGACCTGCGTCGCCTTCACCACGGCGACCGCGACGGACCCCTCGGTGAGCGCGAGCTCCCGGGCCGCCTCGGCGGTCATCAGCGACACCAACCGGTGCGGCCCGCACTGCAGCTCGACCTGCGCGACGAGCCCTTCGACCCGGACCTCGGTGACCAGGCCGACGAACCGGTTGCGGGCCGAGCGCCGCACCCCGGACGGGTCCGGGACCGCCGCGGCCTGTGCCCTGGCGAACGCGGCCAGCCCGGCCCCGTCGAGCACCTTGCGCCCGGCGTCGTCCAGGCTCGCGGCAAGCTGGCCGCCGTCGATCCACCGGCGGACGGTGTCGTCGCTCACCCCGAGCAGACCCGCCGCCTGAGACACCCTTATCTGCGGCACAATCCCGCACCGTACCGCCGCAGCTGCGGAACCAGAAGAGCCATTTCGCGGCGGCGCTACGCTCGATGCGATGAGCCTCGTGTCGCTGGGACTGCCAGTCGTTCCGAGGGCGCACGCCGCCCCCGGCCGGCCGGACACACCCGCCCTGCTCGACACGTTCGGCCGGGTCGCGACCGACCTTCGGGTCTCCCTGACCGACCGTTGCAACCTGCGCTGCACGTACTGCATGCCGGCCGAGGGGCTGGCCTGGCTGCCGCGCTCGGCCATGCTCACCGGCGCCGAGCTCGCCCGCCTGATCGGCGTGGCGGTGCGCGCCCTCGGGGTCACCGAGGTCCGGTTCACCGGCGGGGAACCGCTGCTGCGGCCCGACCTCGTGTCCATTGTGGACGCGGTGGCCGGCCTGCGGCCGCGGCCGCAGATCTCCCTGACCACCAACGGGATCGGCCTCGCGACCAGGGCGGAGGCGCTGCTGCGCGCCGGGGTGGACCGGGTCAACGTCTCGCTGGACACCCTGCGCCGCTCCGCCTTCGCCGAGCTGACCAGGCGCGACCGGCTCGACGACGTGCTGGCCGGGCTGGCCGCCGCCAAGCGGGCCGGGTTCGACCCGGTGAAGGTCAACTCGGTGCTGCTGCGCGACCGCAACGACACCGACGCCGTGCCGCTGCTCGAGTTCTGCCTGCGGCACGGCTACGAGCTGCGGTTCATCGAACAGATGCCGCTGGACGCCCAGCACGGCTGGGACCGGACGCAGATGGTGACGGCGCAGGAGATCCTGGCGCTGCTGCGGACCCGGTTCCGCCTCGACCCCGACCAGGCGGAGCGCGGCGCGGCCCCGGCCGAGCGCTGGCTGGTCGACGGCGGCCCGGCCACCGTCGGCGTCATCGCGTCGGTGACCAGGCCGTTCTGCGCCGCTTGTGACCGGACCCGGTTGACCGCCGACGGTCAGCTGCGCTCGTGCCTGTTCTCGGTCGCCGAGACCGACCTGCGCACGCCCATGCGGGACGGCGCGACCGACGCCGAGCTAGCGGCGCTGTGGCGGGACACGATGTGGCGAAAGCCCGCCGGGCACGGCATCGACGACCCGTCGTTCGCGCAGCCAGCGCGCCCGATGAGCGCGATCGGAGGCTGACCGGTGGCCGAGCTGACCGTCCGCTACTTCGCCGGCGCCCGCGCCGCCGCCGGCACCGAGAGCGAGACCGTGCCCGTGCACCCGGGCCGCTCCACGGTCGACGACATCGTCCGCGAACTCGGCGAGCGCCACGGCCCCGACCTGGCCAAGGTCCTCGCCGCCTGCTCCTACCTGCTCAACGAGGCCGCCGTCCGCGACCCGGCCACCGTCCTGCCCGCCAACGCCACCCTCGACATCCTCCCCCCCTTCGCCGGCGGCTGACCCCACCCACGCCCCAACCCCCGGCGTGTCGTCCGGTTCGGTACGCATGTTGCACGCTCCGGTACACGTCAATGATCTTGTGAAGGCATTCCAAAAGCGCAATCCCGCATTGCGGTTACACCTAACGTAACTGTCCGATTTCGACTAAATGGGGGACAAGAAGTGAGACCTGGCTCTCACGAACAGTGACGGATCACGGATTGATCTCAACCGCCGCAATACGCGTCTGACCTGCACTGATACCTCCCGCAAGGGCACGTACCCAGATGTTACGTGATGATCATCACACCCACTTCGACTTCGTATCGGTCGCAGCTGCTACGTAGCGTGGCCTCCCGCAAGTCCGGGAGCTCGTCGCGCCGAACCTGTCCAAGCGAGCTCCCCACTGACCCCGACTCGGTGGACAGGGAACAAATCAGGCGCGGTGAGGAGAAACAACATGCCCAAGCACCGCAAACAGTCCGCTGTGCGCCGAACAGTCGGCGCCGCAGTCGCGGGCATCGTGATCGGTGCACCGATCGCCCTGGCAGCCCCGGCCGAGGCCGCCCCGAACTGGGACGCCCTCGCGCAGTGTGAGAGCGGCGGAAACTGGAACATCAACACCGGCAACGGCTACTACGGTGGCCTGCAGTTCAGCGCCGGTACCTGGAACGCGTACGGCGGCACGCAGTACGCGGCGCGTGCCGACCTGGCAAGCCGCGCGCAGCAGATCGCCATCGCCGAGCGTGTCCTCGCCGGCCAGGGCGCCGGCGCCTGGCCCGCGTGCACCGCGAAGACCGGCTGGAACAACGGCGGCGGCAAGGCGGCCACGCCGCGCAAGGCAACCGCCCCCGCCAAGAAGGCCGCGCCGACCAAGAAGGCCGCGCCCACTAAGAAGGCCGCGCCCACCAAGAAGGCAACGCCCACCACCCAAGCCGCGCCCGCCACCCCGAAGAACGGCGCCGACTACACCGTCGTGCCCGGCGACACCCTGTCCGAGATCGCCGACCGGTTCGACGTCGCCGGCGGCTGGACCGTCGTGTTCGACCGCAACCGCGACATCATCTCCGATCCCGACCTCATCTACCCGGGCCAGCAGCTCGACCTCCGCTGACCCGTGATCCCATCTCCATGATCCAGACGGCGCCGGCGGCGCGGCTCCCGATCGGGGGCTGCGCCGCCGGCGCTGTCACCAAACGTGCAATATGCGTACCGAAACGGACGACACGCCGGGGTTAGGGGCAGTTGACCCAATCGGTGGTGCCGTCGGTGAACAGCTGCCGCTTCCAGATCGGCAGGCGGTGCTTGAGCTCGTCGACGAGCTCGGCGCAGGCCTCGAACGCCTCGCGCCGGTGGTCGGCCGAGACCGCGCAGGCCAGTGCCACGTCGCCGATCTCGAGGCGGCCGAGCCGGTGGGACACCGCGATCGCCCGGACCCGCTCGCAGCGGATCGCCACCTCACCGGTCACCGCGGCGAGCACGTCGGCGGCGGTGGGGTGGGCGCTGTACTCCAGTTCGCGCACCGGCCGGCCGCCGTCGTGGTCGCGGACGACGCCGGCGAACGTCACGACGGCGCCCGCGGAGGAGTCGCCGACGAGGGCGGCGTGCGCCTCGACGTTCAGCGGCGCCTCGGTCAGCTCGGCGCGCAGCACCCGGGTCACGCGTGATCACCTCCGTGCAGCTGGTTGACGGCGTGCTCGAGCACGCCGGCCAGCACGCCCAGCCCGTCGCGCACACCGCCGACCGATCCGGGCAGGTTGACCACGAGGGTACGGCCCGCCACCCCGGCCAGTCCGCGGGAGAGCACCGCGGTCGGCACCGCGGGCAGCCCGGACGCCCGGATCGCCTCGGCGAGCCCGGGCAGCTCCAGGTCGAGCAGCGGCCGGGTGGCCTCCGGGGTGCGGTCGGTCGGCGAGATCCCGGTGCCGCCGGTGGTGATCAGGACATCCACGCCGGCGTCGACGGCGGCCCGGACGGCCGCGGCCACCGGGTCGCCGTCACCGACGACGAAGGGCGCGGGCACGTCGTAGCCGCGCTCGGCGAGCCAGGCCACGATGACCGGCCCGGTGCGGTCCGGGTACGAACCGGCGGACGCCCGGTTGGAGGCGACCACGACGCGTGCGGTTCGGTCAGCCGTCACGGCGCCACAGCCCGGTCTTGCCGCCGCCCTTGCGCTCGACCCGCACGTCGGTGAGCACCGCGCCAGGATCGACCGCCTTGACCATGTCGTGCAGCGCCAGCCCGGCGACCGCGACCGCGGTGAGCGCCTCCATCTCGACGCCGGTGCGGTCGGTCGTACGCACCGTGGCGGTGATCCGCACCGAGTCCTCGCCGAGCGCGAGGTCGACGGCCACGGCCGACAGCGCGATCGGGTGACACAGCGGGATCAGGTCCGGGGTGCGCTTGGCGGCCATGATGCCGGCGATCCGGGCGGTCGCCAGGGCGTCGCCCTTGGGCAACCCGTCGCGGCGCAGCAGCCCGACCACCTCGGCCGTGGTGCGCATCGTCCCGCTGGCGACGGCCTCCCTGGCGGTCGGCGCCTTGCCCGAGACGTCGACCATCCGGGCGGCGCCGGCGGCGTCGGTGTGTGAGAGCTCGGCCACGCGCCAGACCTCCTACTCAGGCTTCGGCGACCTCGGCCGCGGAGAGCTTCTGCACCGCGGCGGCCCGAACGGCCTCGGCCACGGCCGGGGCGACGTGCTGGTCGAACACGCTCGGGACGATGAAGGACGCGTTGATCTGCTCGGGCTCGACGACCTCGGCGATCGCGTTCGCGGCGGCCATCAGCATGCCGTCGGTGATCTGGGTGGCGTGCGCGTCGAGCAGGCCGCGGAACACCCCGGGGAAGGCGAGCACGTTGTTGATCTGGTTCGGGAAGTCCGAGCGCCCGGTGGCGACGACGGCCGCGTGCTGCTGGGCCTCCAGCGGATCGATCTCCGGGTCCGGGTTCGCCAGGGCGAACACGATCGCCCTCGGCGCCATCGTGGCGACCTCGGCGGCGCCGAACAGGTTGGGCGCCGACACGCCGATGAACACATCGGCCCCGCGAAGGGCCTCGGTCAGCCCGCCCGTGAGCCCGCCGGCGTTGGTGCTCCTGGCGATCCGGCGCAGGATCGGGTCCAGGTCGGGGCGCCCGGTGTGGATGATGCCGCCGATGTCGACGGCGACGATGTCGGCCGGCTGCAGCGGCAGCAGCAACCGGATGATCGCGCTGCCGGCGGCGCCGGTGCCGCACACCACGACCCGGCAGCCGGTGACGTCCTTGCCGACCACGCGCAGGGCGTTGCGCAGCGCGGCGAGCACCACGATCGCCGTGCCGTGCTGGTCGTCGTGGAACACCGGGATGTCCAGCGACGCGCGCAACCGCGCCTCGATCTCGAAGCAGCGCGGCGCGGCGATGTCCTCCAGGTTGATGCCGCCGTACACCGGCGCGATCAGCCGGACCGCCCGGATGATCTCCTCGGTGTCCTGGGTGTCCAGGCACACCGGCCAGGCGTCCACCCCGGCGAACCGCTTGAACAGCGCGGCCTTGCCCTCCATGACGGGCAGCGCGGCCGCCGGTCCGAGGTTGCCGAGGCCGAGCACCGCCGAGCCGTCGGTCACCACCGCGACCGTGTTGCGCTTGATGGTCAGCCGGCGGGCGTCCTCCGGGTTCGCCGCGATCGCCTGGCAGACCCTGGCCACCCCTGGGGTGTAGGCGCGGGACAGGTCGTCGCGGTTGCGCAGCGGCACCTTCGAGGCGACCTCGAGCTTGCCGCCCAGGTGCAGCAGGAACGTCCGGTCGGAGACCTTGCGCACGGAGACACCCGGCAGGGCGCCGAGGGCGTCGGTGACCCGGCGGGCGTGCTCCTCGCTGTCGGCGTTGCACGTGATGTCGACGACGATCGCGTCGCCGGTCGACTCGACCACGTCGAACGCCGTGATCACCCCGCCGACCCGGCCGGCGGCCATGGTGAGCTCGCCGGCGGCGGTCGCCGACGGCGGGGCCTGCAGCCGGACGGTGATCGAGTAGCCCGGACCGGGGACCGGCATCTATTTGTTGATCTTGGTCTCGGGGTGCACGTACGGCAGTTCCTCGGCCGGCAGCGGGAACTCGACGTCACCGAACGGCGACAGCGCGCCCTGCACGGCCGCGGCGACCTCGGACACCGGGTGCGGCACGTCCGGCCAGGCTGGGTCGATGCGGGCGGACCGATCTGGCCGCTGCGCGTCGGTCACGGCTCCTCCTGATGTGCTCGTCCTGATGTGCTCGTCCTGATGTGCTCAGCGCTCGAAAGGCCATGAGAGCCACAGTCTGCCTCATCCGGCCGATCACCGATCGCGCACCGATACCGTTGACGTCGATGCCGCCGACCGCCCTTGCCCAATGGCTGCGCTCGCTGGACGACGACGCGCTGGTCGCGCTGCTGCGCGCCCGGCCGGACCTGGCCGTTCCACCCCCGGCCGACACGTCCGTGCTGGCCACCCGCGCGGGCATCCGGGCCTCGGTCGCCAGGGCGTGCGAGGACCTCGACACGTTCACCCTGACCGTGTTCGAGGCGCTGCTGGTGGCCTACGCCGACCTCGCGCCGGTGCCACTTGACACCGTGCGGCGGCTGCTCGGGCCGGACGTGGCGGCCGAGCGCACCGTCAGTGCCGTCGACGTGCTCCGGGAGCGCGCCCTGGCCTGGGGCGACGACGCCGCGATCGCGACTACGCCGGCGGCCAGGGAGGTCGTCGCCACCTACCCGGGCGGCCTGGGCCGGTCGGTGCCCGAGCTCGCCGGGTTCGACCCGGCCGGCGTGGCCCCCGAGGAGCTGCGCGTGCTGCACGCCCTGGCCAAGGGGCCACCGATCGGCCGGACCCGGGACGCCGGTGCGGCGCCACAACCCGGCGGCCCGGTCCAGCGGCTGCTCGACCGCGGGCTGCTCGTGCGCGTCGACGCCGGCACCGTAGAGCTGCCCCGCGAGGTGGGCCTGGCGCTGCGCGGCCGGCACCCGATGGGCCAGGTGGCGGTCGACGAGCCGCCGCTGCCGACCGCGAGCCACGCGATGTCGACCGTGGACGCGGCCGCCGCCGGCGAGGTGCTGGACCTGTTGCGGCGCACCGAGAAGCTCATCGAGGCCTGGACCGCCGAGCCGCCGCCGGTGCTGCGCGCGGGCGGCATCGGCGTGCGCGACGTGCGGCGGCTGGCCCGGCTGCTGGAGCTCGACGACGCCTGCGCCGGACTGCTCGCCGAGATCGTCGCCGGGGCGGGGTTGGTCGATTCGAGCGAGGGCGGCGACCCGCAGTGGACGCCGACGACGCTCGCCGACGCCTGGCTCGACCACACCCCCGAGCAGCGCTGGGTCAGCCTCGCCGCCGCCTGGCTGGACCTGCCGCGGCTACCCGGCCTCGCCGGCGCGCGCGACGAGCGGGACCGGCCGCTGGCGCCGCTTTCCGACGAGCTGCGCCGGCCGCTCGCCCCGCGCGACCGCCGCTGGGTGCTCGACGCGCTGGCCGGCCTGCCGCCGGGCGCCGGCGTCACCGACCGCGCCGGGCTCGCCGCCGTGCTGGCCTGGCGGGCGCCGCGGCGCGGCGGCCGGCTGCGCGACGACCTGGTGGACTGGACGCTGCGCGAGGCGGGCGCGCTCGGCGTGATCGCCCTGGGCGCGCTGACCAGCTTCGGCCGCGCGATCCTCGCCGGCGACCGGCCGGCCGCGGTCGCCGCGCTGCGCCGGGCGCTGCCCGACCCGGTCGACCACGTGCTCGTGCAGGCCGACCTCACGGTCGTCGCCCCAGGGCCGCTCGGCCCGTCGCTGGCCGCCGAGCTGGCCCAGGTCGCCGACGTCGAGTCGGCCGGCGGGGCGACGGTGTTCCGGGTCGGCGAGCCGTCCATCCGGCGCGCCCTGGACGCCGGCCGCTCCGCCGACGACCTGCACGAGCTGTTCCGGTCCCGGTCGGCGACGCCGGTCCCGCAGGGGCTGTCCTACCTGATCGACGACGTCGCCCGGCGCCACGGCCGGCTGCGCGGCGGCACCGCCGGCTCGTTCCTGCGTTGCGACGACCCGGCGCTGCTCGCCGAGGTGCTCGCCCACCGCGACACCGAGGCCGCCCTGCTGCGTCGCATCGCCCCGACCGTGCTGGTCAGCCCGCGCTCGCTCACCGAGCTGCTGGACGTGCTGCGCTCGGCCGGCTTCGCACCGGTCGCCGAGGGCGTCGACGGCCAGGTCGTCACGCTGCGGCAGGTGCCCCGCCGGATCGCCGCCCGTCCGCGCGTCTACCGGCACACCGCCCTCCCCGTCCCGGGCGACGACCGGCTGGCCCCCCTGGTGCGCCAGGTGCGGGCCGGCGACGAGGCGTCCCGGATCGGCACCGGCGCCCACCGGGCGCCGGCCAGCGCCGACGACACGCTCGCGCTGCTGCGCGGCGCCGCCAGGGCCAGGTGCAACGTGTGGATCGGCTACGTCGACGCCAACGGGGTGGCCAGCCGCTGCGTCGTCGAACCGATCCGCGTGGGTGCCGGCGTTCTCGAGGGGCTCGACCACACCCGCGGCACGGTCCGCCGCTTCATGCTGCACCGCATCACCTCGGCCGCCGTCGTGGACTGAGTCCCCCCGCAGCTGGGGGAGGATTCCCGGAAACAGCCGCTCTCAGCACATAGATGTACCTCGAGCGAACAAAACCGGTGTCCAGTATCCAGCCGTCCGAGACCTCGACAGTCTTGAATGAGCGAAGGCCGCTCCTCGCGACTCGAGCAAGCTCGTCCGCGAGCCGGACCGACCTAGGGAAACGCCCATAACCCTGAACGATGGCGCCGTCGGGCGCAGCGACGCCGGCGGCGCCACCGAAACATTCGGTGATTCGAATACAGGTGGCGGCCAAGGACGCACCAGACTTAGCCGCCAACACGGACAACGCGCGGGCGAACGAGCCGGAGCGCAGCACCTCGTGCTGAACGCCCGAGCGCGGCAGGAGCAACTCGGCAGCGAACATGTTGCACACTCGCTCGATATCCGGAGTCGCCTGGTTCAGCTCGCGGTCCAGCTCGAAGAGTGCGGCGTGACCCAATTCGTGGGCAATAGTGAAGTTCTTCCTGGCGCTGTCGATGTCGCGGCGCAGAAAAATTGTCTTGCGATCACCGACCAGTCGAAGCTCACCGTCGAACAGCAGATCCGGGTCCAGCTCAAGCGAGACCTGCAGCCGCGCCATCGCGAGGGATACCGCGTCACCGCCGAGACAGCCGCCCCGGTCACCGATTCCAAGGATCGAGTCCACCCAGTCGACGACGGCGCCACTTGATCGCCTCGATACCGGCAGGCCGAGCAGGCTGCCGGTTCGCCGGTCGTCCATGGTCACGGGTTTTCAGTCCCCGCTCTGTCCATCCGGACACGACGAAGCGCTGCCGCCCAGTTCACGGCCTTGACTCGACGACCGATGCTCGTACCCACCCTGGCCCGTTCCTGGGCGGCTAGCTCGGCGATCGCCGCGAACCTGAGGACGGGATCGGGTTCCTGCCGCGCTAGTTCTTCCAGCTCTACGCGGCTTAATTGGAGGTCGGTAACCGACGCCGGATCGACCAACGCGCGACGCCACCGGTATTCGGCCGCCAGGTGATCCTGCCCGAACTGCTGGTAGATCTGCTCGGCGGCCGTGAGGTCACGCAGAACGCGAACGAGGTCGGCCCGATTATGCCGCTTTTCGACAACGGCGGCGCGAGAACCGTATGCCCGGGCGAGGATCTCCGACCTGGCGCCGTCCGGACTCTGCTCCAGCCGCTCAATGGCTTCGTTCAGCAACCGCTGAGCAACGGCATGCCGCCGGTCTACGGACTCAAGTTCGGCGTTCAGGATGACCAGGTCCCAGTAGTCCTTGGAGTTGTTCGGCGGGATCAGCTCGCCGGCGCGAGCGGCACAGCCCCTCGCCTCGCCCAGAGCGTTGACATCGCCCGTGAGTTGGTGGTGGTAAAGCCAGGTGCGGCCCTCCAGGCTGAGGCAGTCACCGGCTTCTTCGGAGAGCGCCCCGTCGATGCCGAAGAACATCTCACGTGCCTCAGCCAGCAACGCCTGGCTGCGTTCCAGGTGTGCCACAGCCATCGCTGCCCGTCGCTCGTACTCGGCCGTGAGACGTTCCAGTCTCCCTAGGCATTTCTTGCCGAAGGCCTGCGTACGCCGATCGTCTACTTGTTCGGCCAGCCGGACGCCGGCGCGGGTAGATTCGAGGGCCTCCCGAAGCCGGTGCGTTCGTTGCAGGTACCACCCCTCGCCA